>JAFZQQ010000331.1 GCA_017620315.1 Oscillospiraceae bacterium
AAAGGATGCTGTTCCAACAATATAAAGATGCTTGCACGAAAGCGTGCAGAAATGAAAGACCGGTTAAACGGCAGCAAACAGACAGACAACGATAAAAACGGGACGCCGCACGGCTGCACGGCGTCCCATGATTTTTATCGCTTTATTCCAGCTCAAACGCTCCGGTGTAGAGCTGGTAGTAGGTGCCCTTTTCTTCAATCAGATGCTCGTGACTGCCGCGCTCAATGATCTTTCCGTGATCGAGAACCATGATGACGTCGGAGTTCATGACCGTCGAGAGACGGTGGGCGATAACGAAGACCGTGCGGCCCTCCAGGAGCTTGTCCATGCCGCGCTGGACGATCGCCTCGGTGCGCGTGTCGATTGAGCTGGTCGCCTCGTCGAGGATCATCACGGGCGGATCAGCGACCGCGGCACGGGCTATGGCGATCAACTGACGCTGACCCTGAGAGAGATTTGCGCCGTTGTTCGTCAGCTCGGTGTCATACCCCTTGGGCAGACGGGTGATAAAGTCGTCCGCACCGGCAAGCCTTGCCGCCTCACGGCATTCCTCGTCGGTCGCGTCTAACTTGCCGTAGCGGATGTTGTCCATCACCGTGCCGGTAAAGAGGTTTGTCTCCTGCAAAACGAGCCCGAGAGAGCGGCGGAGATCAGATTTCCTTATCTTGTTGATGTTTATACCGTCGTAGCGGATCTTGCCGTCCTCAATGTCATAAAACCGGTTTATGAGATTGGTGATGGTCGTCTTGCCCGCGCCGGTCGCGCCGACAAAGGCAACCTTTTGTCCGGGCTCGGCGAAGACGTTGACGTCGGTGAGTACCTGCTTGCCTTCGACATACGAGAAATCGACGTCCACAAGCCTTACGTCGCCCTTGAGCTCGGTGTAGGTGAGCGTGCCGTCGCCATGGGGATGCTTCCAGGCCCAGTGACCGGTGTGATGCTCCGCTTCGGTGACCGTGCCGTCAGGTTCGATCTCGGCATTAACCAGAGTAACATAGCCGTTGTCGGTCTCGGGCGCTTCGTCCATCAGAGCGAAGACGCGCTGCGCGCCGGCGATGCCCATCACGACTGCGTTCACCTGCTGTGTGAGCTGATTGAGGTTGCCGGTGAACTGCTTGGTCATATTCAGAAATGCGACAAGAATGGAAATGTCGAGCGCCATGCCGGAAACGGACGGATTCGGAAGCCCCGCGAGAAGATATGCGCCGCCGAGCACGGCGATGAGAACGTAGAGAATGTTGCCGATGTTCATGATAACGGGGCCGAGCGAGTTGGCATAGGCGTGCGCACGGCGCGCGTTTTCACAAAGCTCTTCGTTAAGCTTATCAAAGTCGTCGGCTGCGGCCTTTTCGTGATTGAAGACCTTGACGACCTTCTGACCCGCCATCATCTCCTGAATAAAGCCCTCCGTTGCCGCGACAGACTTCTGCTGCGCAACAAAGAATTTGGCGCTGCCGCCGCCGAGCTTGCCGGACACGAGCATCATCGCGGCGACGCCGAGGAGTATCATCCCCGTAAGAGGCAGGCTGTACCACAGCATGATGAAGAAAGCCACCAGGACGATAGCGCCGGAGCGCAGCACTGCGGGGATTGACTGTGAAACCAACTCGCGCAGTGTGTCGACGTCGTTGGTGTAGTGGCTCATGATGTCGCCATGCTTGTGCGAATCAAAGTAGCGGATGGGGAGGTCCTGCATCCGGTCAAAAAGACGACGGCGCAGCTTATCGAGAAAGCCCTGCGTCAAAACAGCTCCAAGCTGCGTTTGCAGAACGACCGCGATGAGCGAGAGACAGTACAGTACGATCAGCGGTGTGATCTGCCTGACGACAAGCACCTTGGCAGCCGCCCAGTCGCCGCTTGCGGTCCACTCGCGGATAATGGCAATGATCTTTTGCGTGAAAATGGTCGGAATGGCGGATACCGCCGAGGAAAAGAGCGTCAGCAGGCACACGGCGGGGAAGAGGCGAGGATAGAATTCAGTCACCAGACGCAGCGTGCGCCGGAGCGCGGAAGCGTCGAGCTTGGGACGGCCGCGCTTGCTGAATTCTGTATCCGCGCTGTAACGGGGATTAGCTCGCGGCATTCGCTTCACCTCCCTTCGTTTGCTGCTCATAGGTTTCGCGATAAATGCTGCTCGACGTCATCAGCTCGTCATGTGTGCCGGAGGCGGCGATGTGCCCGCCGTCCATCACAAGAATGAGATCGGCGTCCTTGACCGAAGCGACGCGCTGGGCGATTATGAGCTTGGTCGTTTCGGGAATGTAGCTGCGGAAACCCTCGCGTATCAGCGCGTCGGTGCGGGTATCGACCGCGCTGGTCGAATCGTCCAGAATAAGTATTTTCGGCTTTTTGAGCAGCGCGCGTGCAATGCACAACCGCTGCTTTTGTCCACCGGAGACGTTTGTGCCGCCCTGTTCGATGAGTGAATCGTAACCCTTGGGGAAGAGCTTTATAAACTCGTCCGCCTGCGCGAGTTTGCAGGCGGCGGCAAGCTCGTCGCCGGTCGCGTCCGGGTTGCCCCAGCGGAGGTTATCGGCAATCGTACCTGAGAACAGCTCGTTTTTCTGGAGAACCATGGCTACGGCGTCGCGCAGAGTTTTGAGGTCATAGTTACGCACATCGACGCCGCCGACGCGAACGGTGCCCTCCGTCGCGTCATAAAGACGCGGAATGAGCTGCACAAGCGTCGATTTGCCGACGCCGGTGCCGCCGAGGATACCGACGGTCATGCCGGAGCGGATGTGCAGGTCAACGTCGCTGAGCGCGTATTTTTCCGCCGCAGCTGAGTATTTGAAGCTGACGTTTTCAAAGTCGATCGAGCCGTCTTTTACTTCAGCCACGGCATTTGTCTCGGGACTGCTGAGCACGGGAACCTCGTCAAGCACCTCACAAATACGTTTCGCGCTCTCCGCTGACATCGTGAGCATAACGTAGATCATCGAGAGCATCATCAAAGACATGAGGATCTGCATACCGTAGGTGATCATTGCGCTGATCTGTCCTACGTCAATGAGCGTGCCGTGCGAGGTGATGACCAGCTTTGAGCCGACAAGCAGCACAAACACCATATTGGCGTAGATACAGGTCTGCATAAGCGGCATATTGCAGGCTACGATACGCTCGGCACGGGTAAAGTCGTCGCGAATGTCGGTGGATGCCCTGGCAAATTTGCTCTTTTCGTATTCCTCGCGCGAAAAGCCCTTTACCACGCGCATTGCACGCACGTTTTCTTCCACCGATTCATTCAGCCGGTCATATTTCTTGAACACCGCACGAAACGCAGGCATTGCATTTTTTGCAATCAGCGCAAAACCAAATGCCAGTACGGGAATAATGACCACAAGGCTGGTCGCGAGAGCTCCGCCCATGACGTAGGCCATTATGATTGAGAAGATGAGCATAAGCGGTGAGCGCACAGCGATGCGGATGAGCATCATGAACGCCATCTGCACATTGTTGACGTCTGTGGTCATGCGCGTGACGAGCGACGAGGAAGAGAAGTGGTCGATGTTCTCAAACGAGAATCCCTGCACGCGGTGGAACAGGTCGTGCCGAACGTTTTTGGCGAAGCCGGACGCCGCACGCGCAGAAGTAAAGCCGGCCAGACCGCCGCAAGCGAGCGACGAGATCGCAAGAGCCACCAGTACAGCGCCGAGACGCAGCACAGCGCTCATTTCGATGCCGGCCTTTATCTCGTTGACGAGGCGAGCCGTCAGGAACGGTATGATCGCCTCAATGACAGCCTCGCCGATTATGAACAGCAACGTCAGAAGGGCGGGCCTTTTGTATTCGCGAACGCACGCGGAGAGCTTTCTCAGCATACGCCGCCTCCTTTCCATCGGCAATTATTGTAACAGCACAATATAGTATTATATTGGTATGAACTTACAAAAGCAAGCAAACAATTTGTGAACACTCAAAAAGGATAGAAAAATGACGAAAAGCGCTATTCCTTTACAGATGCTATTTCTCCCAGCTTTAGGTTGCTTCTGCTCCGAGCGTTGAACTGCTCAACCAGCGAAGCTATCTCAACGCTTGCGGTCTCGACCTCAGCATGGAACGCTACGGCGGAAATGCGCGCGGCACCGTGCCCGAGGATGATGAGCTGTTCAAGATTGTCGCTGGTCGCGACGCGGATGCGGCGCTCGCGCCGAAGCTCGTAGGTTGCCCGCTCGATGTAGGAGTCGGCAGTTTGCGCCTCTTTGGTATATACGACCTTAATGCCGTTCACGGTCTCGACCGAGCCGCGATTGCCCTTGACCTTATAGGCGTCGAACACAAGGATCGTTACGCAGCCGCGGAAGGCACGGAAGTTTGAGAGTATGTCAACAAGCGCAGAGCGCGCGGCGGCGATATCGAGCTGCGCAAGCCTTTTCAGCTCGTCCCAGGCAAAAATGATGTTATAGCCGTCGACAAGCAGGTATTCCGTGCCGCCGACTGACAGCTCAACATTGTATTTGCGCTCATCGAGCGAGGTTCGTGCGGGCGGCTTAGCCGGTTCAAAAGCTTTGCGTTCCACCTTGCCGTAGGTGCGCTCAAAAATCGCCTGAAGCTCGGCGTCGTCGCCGTGTTCGCGCGTGCTTTTCTGTACGGCCGCCGAATCAGCATCCGCTTTCCGGGAGTCGAGGCGGATCGAGCTCGTGAGGTGCATTTTCGCGCCGGCCTCGTTCCAAGGTATCGTCACGCTTCCGCCATGCTCGCAGAATACCGAGGAGGATGGATTGTCGACGTCTCTTTCAGGGTCATAGCCCGTTTGCGCCGCCGTTTTTACAGAGTCTGCACAGGGCTCGTAGCCATGCACTGTGCAGCTTATCCGTCCGAGCCCCTTGGTGTAAACCGCAAGCTCATTTGCATAACCGCGCAGCGCCGAGACCGGAGCGTGTCCCGTCAGGATCGTCAGCTCGCCGGAGGTCCCCGACACGTCGACCGTGCCGCTCATGCCTTGAATGTCGTTCATGGCATGACCGACGCAGCTGCCGGGAAGCTCGATGCAAAAGTCGTAGTACGGCTCGAGAAGAATGCTTTCCGCCTGCATGAGCCCCTGACGTATCGCGCGGCAGGTCGCCTGACGGAAGTCTCCGCCCTCCGTATGCTTCAGATGTGCGCGTCCTGCAACAAGCGTGATCCTGACGTCGGTGAGGGGAGAGCCGGTCAGTACGCCAGGATGCTCGCGCTCAAAAATGTGCGTGAAAATGAGCCTCTGCCAGTTGAGCGCCAGATAATCCGTTGAAACCGCGGATGCGGCGCTTATCCCGCTGCCGCGCGGCGCCGGTTCGATGAGAAGCTGCACCTCGGCATAATGACGAAGCGGTTCAAAGTGCCCCATGCCGATTACGGGCGTCGCTATGGTCTCGCGGTAGACTATGCTGCCTTCGTCAAAGCCGACTTTATAACCGAAGCGGTCAAGGATAAGACGCTGAAGGATCTCAAGCTGTATCTGCCCCATAAGCCGGAGACGCAGCTCTTTTGAATGCTCGTCCCAAACGAGCTGCAGCGAAGGGTCCTCGTCCTCAAGCTCGCGTAGCCGCGGAAGAGCAGAATGTGCGTCCACTCCCTCCGGCAGTATCATTCTGTATGACAGCACAGGCTCCAACGCAGGCTGAGCAGTTTCTGCGGCGGCGCCGAGAGACTGGCCGGGGCGTGTATGGGTAAGTCCCGTTACCGCGGCAACAGTTCCGGCGTGAAGCTCGTCTGCGGGGCGAAACTTTTCACCGGAATAAAGACGGAGTTGATCCGCCTTCTCGCTGAAGGCCTCGCCGTTTACCGTGTACGAAAGCGGCGTTTTGGCCCGAAGCGTGCCGCCTGTGACGCGCAGCCAAGTAAGCCTTGTGCCCTGCGCGTCACGGCTGATTTTGAATACCCTCGCGCCGAACTCGCCGCCATCTTCTGCGGATGGAGCGAATCGTGCCAACGCGTCAAGGAATTCTTCCACGCCTTCGAGACGCAGTGCGGAGCCGAAAAAGACAGGGCAGAGCTTCCGCTCCCGAATAAGAGCTCGGAGCGTGTCGTCGTCAAGCGCGCCGGAGCCGAGATAGCGTTCAAGCGCAGCCTCGTCGCACATCGCGGCGTTTTCGTCACGCTTTTCGGAGAGAAAATCCACACAGCCGGGAAGCGAAGCTGAGAGCGAGGAAAGGATTGCGTCTCTGTCTGATCCGGGCAGGTCGAGTTTGTTCACAAAAATAAACGCGGGCAGGGAATAGCGTTCCAAAAGGCGGATGAGCGTCCGCGTGTGGCTTTGCACGCCGTCGGTTCCGCTGATGACAAGAATCGCACAGTCAAGGACCGACAATGCACGCTCCATCTCGGCGGAAAAGTCGACATGTCCTGGAGTGTCGAGCAATGTAAAGTTAACATCCTTTGCGGAAAACAGAGCGGTTTTTCCGAATATCGTAATTCCGCGTTCCTTCTCAAGGATGTCGGTATCAAGAAACGCGTCGCCGTGGTCGACGCGCCCAATTGTGCGCCGGGCGCCTGAGGTGTAGAGCAGAGCCTCCGAAAGCGTGGTCTTTCCCGCGTCGACATGCGCAAGGATACCGACCACAGTGTTTTTGCCCATCTTCACACCTCCGAGACCGAATGGCAGTTATTTGCCGCTTCGTATGCGGCGTCAGCAAAAAGAATTATAAAATAAGAGCCGCCGCATTTCAACCAACAAATAGCTTGCTCAATGATAATACCTGTGATAAAATATAAAGCCGCTGATGATTTGCGGGTATGGCGGAATTGGCAGACGCGCCGGATTTAGGTTCCGGTGGGCGACCGTGCAGGTTCAAATCCTGTTACCCGCACCAAAAACCGACGTGTCTCGACACGTCGGTTTTTTGTCCGCCGTATACGGACGATGCGGAGCAACTTGATTATTGTCCGGTTTTATGATATAAGTAATACAGCAAATCTGTGTGAACGCGGTTCAAGACAAATCATGCAAAGGAGATTTGAACATGAAAAAAGCATTTTCCCTGTTTCTGGCGCTGGTATTGATCTTTGCGCTGGCGGGCTCGGCTTTCGCGTCGGGCAGCACCGAGGCGGTTCCCCTTGAATACGACGACGCGTTCGACTTTTCCGATGGAATGGCTGTTGTGATGAAGGACGGCAAATATGGCTTCATCGACCTGACCGGCAAGGAGGTAGTGCCCTGCAAGTACGACTATGCCTGGAGCTTTACCTGCGGCTTTGCGAGGGTCAGCGTGGGCGGCGGTGCGCCTACGGAGGACAGCGAGTTCGGAGGCGGAAAGCTGGGCTATATCGACAAGACCGGCAAGGAGATTACGGCAATCATTTACGACAAAGCGTATGAGTTCGACGAGGAAGGTTATGCGCCTGTCGTGAGAAAGGACGCCGGAGTCGGATTTATCGACAGAACCGGCGCTGAGGTCGTGCCATGCCGGTACGAGTCCGTCGGCAGATTCTATGAAGAAGGCCTTGCGGCGGTGAAGCTGGACGGCAAGTGCGGCTTTGTCAACACGAGCGGCGAGTTGGTCGTGCCTTGCATTTACAATGCGGAGAAAGCCTTTAACGAAGGCGTTGCGAGGGTGCAACTTGACGAAAAGTGGGGCTTTATCGACGTGACCGGCGCCGAGATCGCACCCTGCAAGTTTGAAAACGCGCACAGCTTTTACGAAGGCGTTGCCAGAGTACAGCTCGACGGCAAGTGGGGGTATATCGACAAGACCGGCAAGGAGGTCATACCGTTCCTGTATGAGAGCGCGACCAACTTTACAAACGGCGTTGCGAGAGTCAAGCTGGACGGCAAATACGGCCTGTACGACAAGACCTGCAAGCAGATCCTGCCCTGTAAATACGATAATCTCAACAGCTTCAAAAACGGATACTCCGCAGTGTGCCTGAATGGAAAATGGGGTTTCATCGACATGACCGGCAAGGAGATCGTGCCCTGCACCTATGAGTCCGTCGGCGATTTCAAGGAAGGCTTTGCAGCGGTGAAGCTGGACGGCAAGTGGGGCTATATCGACGCGACCGGCAAGGAAGTCGTGCCCTGCAAGTACGACGGGACCTATCAGTTTGCCGAGGGTATGGCCAGAGTCGATCTGAACGGTAAGAGCGGCTTTGTCGACGCGACCGGCAAGGAGATCGTGCCTTGCAAGTATGATTATGCATGGGACTTCTCCGGCGGCGTCGCTGATGTGAACATCGGCGGAGAGACCGACGAGGACGGCTTTGTTGTCGGCGGGACATACGGCTTTGTCGACAAGACCGGCAAGGAGGTCATCCCCTGCAAGTATGAGGGAAGCAGCGGCATGCAGGATGGCTTTGTCGTACTGCTTTTGGACGGGAAGTACGGCGTTCTCGACGCAACCGGCAAGGAGGTCGTTCCGTTTGAGTATGACGATGTTGGATTGTTCTGCGAGGGCATGGCAATCGTCATGAAGAATGGCAAGTACGGCTATATCAAGCTTGTCGATGATGCGGGAATCACGAACAGCATTTCAGTCACGGTTGGCGGAAAGGCTGTCGAGTGGCCGGACGCCGTGCCGTTCATCGACGAGAACAACCGCACAATGGTGCCGCTTCGCGCAGTTGCCGACGCGCTTGGCTTAAAAGTCGAATGGGACAAGGTGAAGCGCGAGGCATCCTTCACTGACGGGACGAAGACGATCTATTTCCCGATAGACAGCGCCGAAGCACATACGTCCGACGGCACCGTGATCAAGATGGATACGTCTGCGATCATTGTGGACGGCAGGACCTTTGCGCCGATCCGCTACCTCGCGGAGTTCTTCGGACATACCGTCGGCTGGGACAAGCTGACGCGCACGGTCATAATTGAATAATAACGTCAATGTCTGAAAAGCCGGCAGCGCTGGCCTCTGTGCGGGAGGCAGGCGCTGCCGGCGCGTTTTCAAAGCTGTATGACGAGCCGATAACGGATCGGACATTTAATTGATATATGGCAGCTTCCTGCACATACGGCACCGGACAAATGGCGTAAAAGGCCTTGAAAAAAACGGAAAAACGCATATAATAGATAATGAATGATTGTCAGGAGCGAATGCCATGAAGAAATGGATGTTTGAACTGAATTTGGGCAATATTCTGCTGATCTTGTTCTGCGCAGGAATCAATCTTCTCGGCGGGTGGATCGCAGAAAGATTTTTTCTTCCAATATGGCTGGATTCGGTGGGCACCTTTATCTCCGCCGTTATGCTCGGACCTGTCGCGGGGGCGCTCTCCGGCGGGCTGATGAATGTGGTCGCCGATTTTTTTGCCCCGGGCGAGATATGGTATGCAATCGTCAGCATCGGCGGCGGCATTGCGGTCGGGCTTTCCTTTCCGCGAGGTCGGAAGGTCGAGCCCTTTTCCGTGATTGCCACCGCTCTTTTGGCGGGAATTGTTATGACGGTCATTTCCACGCCGCTCAATATGTATTTTAACGGCGGCTATATCGGCCATCCGTGGGGAGACGCGCTTGTGGATATGCTCTCGCAGTATATCCATGTGAAAGGCGTATGCTGCCTTGCGGGCGGGCTTTTTGTCAATATGCCCGACAAGGCGCTGAGCATTGTCATAGCAATGAGTATTCTGTATTTCGTGCAAAAAAGGAAAACTGCCAGAGACAGGGAAAAAGAGACAAGCGGCGACAAGCAGGCTAAGTTGTCTGCGATCCTGCTTCTCACCGGAGCTTCGCTGGCGCTTCTGTCTGTTCCCGCCCGCGCGGCCGACTTTAGCTCGGAATACTCGGCGTATGTCTATGGGAGAGACAGCGGGCTTTCCGTCATAGAGATCAACGCTATTATGCAGTCCTCGGACGGGTACATTTGGGCGGGGGCTTATTCCGGCTTGTACAGATTCAACGGCTCGTCCTTTGAGCGGATCTATATTGACGAGAAGGTCAACAATGCTATCTGCCTGATTGAGGACGGCAAGAGCAGAATGTGGATAGGCACCAACGACAGCGGTACGGTCTGTTATGACCCTAAAACGGGAGAGGTGACGGTTTTCTCCTTGACCGAGGGGCTGACCTCCGGCTCCGTGCGCGCGCTTTGCGACGACGGAAGGGGAAATATTTACGCAGGTACGGCGGCGGAGCTGTGCAGGATAAACGCCGACGGAACGGTCACCGTATTTAAGGGCGTTCCGGAGCTTTTCGGAGTTTATTCGATGACGTGCCTCGGAAACGGACGGATCGCGGGCGTGAACTCCTCCGGGACGCTTTTTGTCCTGGACGACGGAAAGGTTGTTTACTCCGGGGAACATGAAGGAACCGAGATAAGCTATACCGCTGTCTGCTGCGGCGGGGATTCCGAACTGATCGTCGGCACATCGGACAATGAGCTTGCCAGATTCTCCGCCCGAAAGGACGGAACGCTGCGACATGTCGTTACAATCTGCATCCCAGAGCTTAACGACATCAACAGGATACTGTACGATACAAAGGAGTGCGGCTATTTTCTCGCTGCCTCCAGAGGTATTGCTTTTCTTGACCACAACCTCAAAACGACGATACTGACCCGCGACGATTTCGGCTACTCTGTATCTGACGTGATACGCGATTATCAGGGAAATATCTGGTTTTCGTCGAGCAAGCAGGGCATTATGAAGCTTTCTTATAACCCGTTTATGGATGTTTTCTGCAAGGCAGGATTGGAAAGCACTGTGGTCAACGCCGTTTTGAACGACGAAAACAAGCTGTACATCGGCACTGACGAGGGAATGATCCTCCTTGACCTGGTGACGTGGAAGACGATAAACAACACCGCGACGGATTTCCTTGAGAACGAGCGCGTTCGCCATCTGATGAAGGACTCCAAGGGCAACATCTGGGTAAGCACCTACGGAAAGAACGGGCTTGTCCGCATCTCGCCCGACGGGAGCATAAAGGCGTTCGACAACAGCGACCGGGCGGTGCTCGGCAGCAGATTCCGCTTTGCCGTTGAGTTGAGCGACGGAACGATACTGGCAGCGTCGACGGAGGGACTGAATTTTCTCAGCGATGGAAAGGTCGTCAAGACAATGGGCGCTCAGGACGGGCTGAGACTGCCGAGGATACTCTGCGCTCTCGAGTGCGGCAACGGCTCGATACTTGTCGGTTCGGACGGCGACGGAGTGTACGTTATTCGCAACATGAAGGTCATCGGTCACATCGGCACGGAACATGGTCTTCAATCGCTGGTGGTGCTTCGCATAGCGCAGTGCGGGCGCGGATACTTATATGTGACGAGCAACGGCCTGTATTATCAGGGCCCGGATACTGCAAATGAAGCGGCAAGAAGGCTGAAAGCCTTCCCATATCCAAACAACTACGACGCCTATTTCTCCGACGACGGCATGGTGTGGATCAGCTCAAGCGCAGGAGTATACATTGTCGATGCAAAGAAGCTTGCCGGCGACAAGGAGTATAGCTGCGTATTACTGGATCATCACCGCGGCTTTGACACAACGCTCACGGCAAACGCCTGGAACTGTGTGCAGGGTGACGAGCTGTACCTCTGCTGCTCCGACGGAGTAAGGAAAATAAATACAAAGACATATGACGGATTGGACAACAACTACAACATCGTTATGTCCTCGCTGATGGTTGAGGACAAGCCTGTAGAACTTGTTGACGGCGTTTACCAGTTGCCATCCGGACAGGGCAGGCTGCAACTTCACCCCTCGGTGCTGAATTACGCATTGTCCAACCCACTGATCCATATCCATCTTTGCGGTATGGACGACCGCGGCATCACGATGCATCAGAACGAGATGACCTCCGATTATTATACCACGCTCTCTTACGGCGACTACAATGTGAGCGTTCAGGTGCTTGACGAGTTTACGGGCGAGGTGCTGAAAGAGGCTGACTTTGCACTGCACAAGGAGGCCGAGCTGTACGAGTTGACTTATTTCCGCATTTATTTGCTTACGGTCTGCGCGCTGCTGGTCGCGTTCCTCGCGTGGATGATCGCAAAGATGAGTAATATGGCGATAATCCATCGCCAGTACGACCAGATCAAGGAGGCAAAGGAGGAGGCCGAGCTCGCAAACAAGGCTAAATCGCGCTTCCTTGCCAACATGTCCCATGAGATACGCACGCCGATAAATGCCGTGCTTGGCATGGATGAAATGATAATGCGCGAGAGCAGCGAAAAGGAAATAAGAGAATACGCAGCGGATATCTATACGGCTGGCAATACGCTGCTTTCGCTTATAAACGACATTCTGGACTCCTCGAAAATCGAATCCGGAAAGATGGAGATCGTCCCGGTGGAGTACGAGCTTGCGTGGCTTGTGAAGGATCTTGGGAACATGATCTCGCAGCGCGCGCACAAAAAAGACCTCAAACTTGAGATATCCGTCGACGAAACGCTGCCGACGGCGGTCTTCGGCGATGACGTCCGCGTGAGGCAGGTCATCACAAATATACTTACAAACGCCGTCAAGTATACCCCTTCGGGCACAGTTTGGTTCCGCGTAGGCGGTGTGAGGGAGGATAACGACGTTATCCTGCACGTCGAGGTCGAGGACACGGGTATCGGCATCAAGGAGGAGGATCTGCCGAAGCTCTTTGAGGCATACGAACGTATTGAGGAGAGCCGGAACCGCAATATAGAAGGCACAGGCCTCGGCCTGAACATAACGATACAGCTTCTTGCGATGATGGGCAGTAAGCTGGAGGTCGAGAGCGTCTATGGCAAAGGCTCGAAGTTTTTCTTCGATCTGCGGCAGGGAATAGTAGACCCGACGCCGATAGGAAACTACGCAGAGAGCCTGAAGGCAGATGTGAAACGGTATCACCACGAGGGAGCGTTCATAGCACCGGACGCCAGAGTGCTGGTCGTTGACGACAACGATATGAACCGCAAGGTGTTCAAAAGTCTTCTCAAGGTGACGCAAGTGCAGATCAGCGAAGCGTCAAGCGGAATGGAAGCGCTTGAGCTTGCTGCGAACGAGCACTTCGACATGGTGTTCATGGATCACATGATGCCGGAGATGGACGGCGTTGAGGCGATGCACCGTATGCGTGAAATAGAAGACTATGACAAGATACCTATACTGGCGCTGACCGCAAACGCGGTGACGGGAGCAAGAGAGAGCTATATTGAGGAGGGGTTTGACGGGTTCCTCCCAAAGCCCATCGTATCGGACAAACTGGAGCATTCGCTGTGGGAGTTTCTGCCACAGGAGATGCTCAAGCCGTTTGAGCACCGCGAGGGCGACGCAGAAACGGCAGCCGCGGCTGCCGTGCCGGAGGATCTTCCCTCCGTGGACGGGCTGGACTGGAACTACGCATGGATGCATCTTCCGGAAAGAGAGCTGCTTGAAACAACGATCCGCGAGTTTCGCGACGTCATACCGTTGCAGGCGGATAAGCTTGACAGGATGTGGAGGAAGATAGAGGACTCCGGTGGGGACGACGCCATGAGCGCCTATCGCATCCAGGTGCATGGCATGAAGAGCGCCGCGGCAACAATAGGCATAGTTCCGCTTGCGGGCATGGCAAAGATGCTGGAGTTTGCCGCGAGGGACAGCGACCGCGGGAAGATAACAAGGCTTCACGACGTCTTTATTTCCGAATGGCGTTCTTACTCGGAAAAGCTCAAGGGCATTTTTGGTAATGACGAAGCGGAGAACGGTGAGGGCAGGGAACCGGCGGACTTGGATATGCTTCTTGCAATGTTTTCAATGCTCAGAGCCTCGCTGGAGGACTTTGACATAGACACTGCCGACGAAACAATGAAAAAGCTTCGCTCTTACAGCTATCCTCCGGAGGCGGAGCAGCTTATCCCGCTGCTCGCGGCTGCTGTGGCCGATATTGACGAGGAGGCTGCGAACGAGGCGATGGAAAAAATGGAAGAAGCGATGAAGTCCGGTTTGCCGGCTTGAGAATGATCAGAAAGGGAAGGCGTTTGTTATGATGAAAAAAATCGTCCTGATCGGAAAGATGAACGAGCATCTAAAGAACACATACGAGTACCTTCGCAAATATTTCTATGTGCAGCTCTGCGCAGAGGGAGCGCAAAAAGCACTCGGCATGGTCAAGGTCATAGAGCCCGACATCATCGTGATCAGCCTTGAAGGCTTTTCAAGCTTGGAGCAGGTGATCTTTGCGGGACTTCAGAAGGACTGCTTTAGGATCCCTGTGATCACCTTTGGAACCTCTATCGAAAAGCAGTTGTTTCGCATTTACTACAATGACGGACAGTTTGAAAACTATGAAGGCGTAATTGACCCTGCAGCGGCATTTTCGGCTGTGTGCAAAAAGCTTGGGCTAAACCCGGATGCTGCCGTATCTGTGGTTCCGCCTGACGACAACAGAAAAAAGGTGCTTGTCGTCGACGACAATGCCTCAACGCTGCGCAGCATAAAGAGCATGCTTGAAGAAAAATACAACGTCACACTTGCAAATTCCGGAATGAAGGCGATGACCTCCATAGGCAAAAACCGGCCCGACGTTATTTTGCTGGACTATGAGATGCCGGTTTGCGACGGCAGACAGACGCTTGAAATGATCCGCGCCGACGAGGACTTGAGCAGTATTCCGGTGATCTTCCTCACAAGCGTCAACGACAAAGAGCACATCCATGCGGTGATAAAGCTGCTTCCTGCAGGTTATCTTCTCAAACCCGCCGTGCCTGAGAGACTGATAGAAACAATAGAAAAGGCGCTAGAGGGGAAGTCCTGCGTCTGATGCGCCGTGATAGTCGTGAAAGCGTATCGGCAGCCGGGAGAATACGCTTTTTAAGGAGAGCGGCCGCACTTTGTATCGCCGTTTTATTTGCTTTTCCGCTTTTGCTCTCAGCAGCCGCGCAGGCAGAGAACCGGAATGATTCGCGCAAGTCTGACTGCCTTCTTGCAACAGAAGAGGATATAGCTCGGGTAAACGCAGCGGCACTTGAAACAAAAGAATGCGGGATGCACGATCTGAAGGCCGTTCCGCAGCAGCTTGACGGAATTGAGCACTGCGCGGCACTGCAAAGAGAGATAACAACGATTCTGGAAGACACGGTGGAAGCTTCGGAAAGAGCTGCGCTTGAAGCCGCCTTCGCAAATTGTGCCGATCCGTCGGCAGCCGAGAAAATGAGCGTTCGCTACGGAGTTGCGGTAAAGCTGACGCCGGTTTATGAGCTCCCGCTCGATGATCGTTACCGCGCCACGGTCGGTGATGGGATCGCAGCTATGATGCGCGTGAACGAGCCTGTCGTGATAATGACGGCTTCCGCGGACGGAAAACTTTATAATGTGACGACCGGCTGCTGCCGCGGATGGGTAAATTCGGAGGATATAGCGGTCTGCTCAGACAGGACTCAGTGGCTTGCGGCATGGGACGTTCCGGACGAGGCGAGGATAGTCTTTTACGGAAATACGAAAAGCTTTACCCGCGGTTTGTATGACAAGGGCTGGAACAGCGGAGATATTACGATGGGCGTTTCTCTCCGGCGCGCGGGACAGCGGAGCATTGGATGGCGAAAGACTGTCACTGCATTCCTGCCGATGAGAAGGGCTGACGGAAGCTATACCTGCAGGATCGTGCGCTTTTGCGGAGACGACAGGATCTCCGCAGGCTTTATGCCGCTTTGTGAGGATAACCTCGGAAAGGTGGTAAACGGCGCGTCGGCCGGCAGTAAAAACAGCCTGTCGGTGCGCAGCATTTTTGCATGCTTTGGACTTGAGCTTCCCGCAGGAGCGGAGGCGCTTGGCCTGCTTCCGGTTCCGGCAGCGGATGCTTCAAAGCTGTTTGCAGAGGAAAAAGAGGCGCTTGTCGCCTCTTTGCCCGTGGGAGCTTTGCTAAACACCGCTGAGGGACAAATGATCTACCTTGGCATGCACGAAGGAAAGCACGCTGCGGCGCCAACAGGTGAAAACTCCGGCTGTGCGGAAGCGGTCGACCTGGACGGCGTGCTTTCGGACGGAAGGACGCTCACCCTGACGCTGGAAAAAGTGATTTGTCCCTGGCGATGCGTTTCAGACGGAGAGAACGACCCACTCGGTGCTAAGCTTTGGTACCATGACAGTGCGTTATTCTGCCTCGAAAAGAGGCTGATGCGTTTGGACGGGAACGGCGGCTTTGCTCCGGACCAGACGGTCTGCTGCAAAGAGGCGCTGGATACTCTGTGGATGGCGCTGAACGGGACGGCAAAAGACAGGGGACAAGCGACAGCATGGGCGCTTGAGCGTGGAATACTGAAAGAAGACCAGCTTGACGGCGTTTTGATGCGGGAAAGCCTTGCACTTATGCTATATAGCTTCTTTGATGAAACAGACAAAGAAACATCGGGATCGGGACTGTTCAAGGATGGCGGCAGCATATCTGACCGGGCAAAGCCCGCCGTCGCCTGGGCGGTGCGTTCGTTTCTTATGCAAGAAAGAAGCGACGGCTGCTTCGCCCCTGACACAGCGGTCACTCGCGCAGGGCTTGCGGCTGCTGTGAGGAAGGCGTGCCTTCTTATGGACAACAGAAAATATACATTGGTTAACACCGTTGAGGTTGACGGAAGGCAGGGCATAGCTTGCGATGAAGACCATATCTGGGTGTCGGGTTCTTCGTCGCTGATCAAGTATGACCGTAACTGGAATGCCCTTGCGGCAAATGCAGATGCGCTTGCGGGAGACTTTGACGCGCGTGTAAACCACATCGGCGATATCGACGTATACGGAAACAGGGTTTACTGTGTTGTTGAATATTTTCATAACGATGAAGCCGATGCGATCTACGTGGCAGTTTACGACGGCGACACGCTTGAATTGCTTTATTCCCGCGAGGTACCCTCGGAAAGTGGAATGACCGAGGCCTCGGGTGTCGCCGTGGATCCCGAAAACGGCATACTCTGGATATGCTCGTGGGCGCAGGAGGAATCCGGACGGTACTTGTACCGTTTCAGCCTCGATGACCTTGATTATCTCGGAAGGGTCGGGATCACAAATGCACCAGGAAGGTTACAGGGCATCGCATGGCACAGGGGCATGCTGTATCTGTCCGCAGACGACGGTGCAGACGGCGGCGGATATGACAGCATTTACTCGGCGCTCATCACTGCGAGCGGAGACGGATTGACTCTGGCACAGGAAAAGCTTATGAACGATATCCCGCATCTGGGCGAGCTTGAGGGACTGGCAATTGACGAAAAAGACGGACGTTTGCTTGTGCTTTGCAACAGTATTGAGCCGCGTGAGCTGAGCGGAAATAAAACGGAAAAGGAACGCCATGAGGTCAGTATCTATTCAATTCTGTAATAAGTCTTGACATTTGATATTGACCGCGCTTAAAATAAGCGTGTTTGCTTGCTGTGACCGGCATTTGCACAACTGCCGAAATAACATGAAAATAAACCGATTAAGGAGCCTAAAAAGATATGAGTTCGTTGATAAAGCGCATTTTGTCGCTGATACTTGTCTGCGCCGCTGTGTTATCGCTTGCGGCTTGCGGGAAAAAGCAGCAGAACGCGGAGAACGTAACGTCCGATCAGCAGGACGCGGTGGGAAGCGGTGAAGAAGAACAGAGCGAGATAGACCTCTCCGCAGCGGGAGTGACCTTTACGCTTCCAAAGAGTTGGAAATCGTCTGACATAACGATCAGCGCTCAGGCGGATACCGTCGCGGACGGTATAACCGTGGCAAGCGCCGTTATGTATTCGCTCAGCGGTGATGAGGCGACGGCGCTGCAATCGAATTATGCCGACGACGTTGCCGAATACCAGCGGCAGATGGCTATGAGAACATACAATCTTTTTTATGTGTTTGGCCTGGACGGCGGACGCGGTGAGAAAGAGCTTCGCAATGTGCTTGCCGATCTGACGAGCGTGGAGGTCAAGATCAATAAGCTTGGCAAGGCCGGTGAATGGACGTTCTTTTCGGTGAAGGAGAACCTTCAGACCGCAGCTCCCGCTCAGGATAAAAAGGATGCGGTTGAGAGTGTCCTCTCGGACGTCGACACAGTCATCAAAAGCATGAAATTCTGTGAACCGACTCCGTTTGAGCCGGCAGAGATTGGAAGTGAAATAGCTTTTATCACTGAGAGCCTTGATAAGAAGATCGTGTATGCTTCCGAGCTCTTTGCGGAGAACAAGATTACGGTTATCAATATCTGGGAGTACAACGGCATTTCCTGCATACAGGCGCTTCCGGATTTCGGAAACCTCTATCGCGAATATGAGGAAAAGGGCTGCGGAATGATCGGCATAGTGCATGACTATGATGATGCGCTCATCGGTGACATCAGATTTGAAGCGGCAAAGGCAGGCGCAACCTATATGATGCTCAGACCGTCGCACGACGTCGACGAGATATTGCCGACAAAAGGCTATCCCACGACATATTTTGTTGACAGAGAGGGCAAGATCCTTTGCGAGCCTGTTATCGGCGCGGACACGGAAAAATGCGCGGAGGTGCTCGACGAACTGCTTTCAAAGCTCGGTTGAATTTAGCGTAAAGCGTGAACTAAGCTTTATAATGGAGGTGTACAGAAATGCCTGACAACGAAAGACGGATAGGAACTGTGGCACGCGGCGTACGCTGCCCGATCATACGAAAGGGTGACGACATCGCCGCAATCGCTGCGCAAAGCGTGCTTGAAGCTGCGCAGAGCGAGGGCTTTTCGCTGCGCGATCGCGACGTTATCGCCATCACCGAGTCGGTCGTTGCCCGCGCGCAGGGCAATTATGCCTGCGTAGAGGACATCGCCGCCGATATTCGCCTTAGGTTTGGCTCCGGGAATGAGAAGTGTCCCTGTCTCGGACTTGTTTTCCCGATTTTGTCAAGAAATCGTTTTTCCATCCTGCTTCGCGGTATAGCTATGGGCTGCGAAAAGGTAATCATCCAGCTCAGCTACCCGTCTGATGAGGTCGGAAATGCGCTTGTTACACTGGATCAGGTCGATGAGGTGGGAGTTGACCCGTACAAGGACGTGCTGAGCGCAGAGCGTTTCCGCGAGTTGTTTGGCGATACAAAGCATGAGTTTACCGGCGTCGACTATGTTGCCTATTACAATGATATCGTGACAGAGGCTGGAGCTGAGGCAGAAATCATATTTGCAAATCACGCGACGGATATCCTCAAGTATACAGACCGAGTATTAGCCTGCGATATTCAGACGAGAGAGCGCACCAAGCGCCTTTTGAAAAACGGCGGCGCTTCCGTTCTTTACGGGCTGGACGACGTGCTGTCCTTCAGCGTGAACGGCAGCGGCTATAATAAGAAATACGGTCTGCTCGGCTCAAACAAAGCTGCAGAAAACACCGTGAAGCTTTTCCCACGCGACTGTCAGAGAATTGTCGAGGACGTGCAGAAACGTATTCTGGACGCAACCGGAAAGCACGTCGAGGTAATGGTTTACGGCGACGGCGCATTCAAGGATCCGCAGGGGAAGATTTGGGAGCTTGCAGATCCTGTCACCTCTCCGGCATATACCGACGGGCTTGTCGGCACTCCGAACGAACTCAAGCTCAAATACCTTGCAGACGACAAGTATAAAGATCTGTCGGGCGAGGCTCTGAAGGACGCCATCAGCGCGGATATCAAGGCCAAAAAAGGTACGCTCGTCGGGAAAATGGCTTCGGAAGGAACGACGCCGCGGCAGCTTACAGATCTTCTCGCATCG
>JAFZQQ010000332.1 GCA_017620315.1 Oscillospiraceae bacterium
CTCCGTCAACTATACCGTCTATCTTTCCGTCCATGTCCTCGCGGACATGCTCCGCAGTTGTGCAGCTTGGGCGGCCCGAGGTATTCGCGCTTGGCGCAGCGACGGGCACTCCCGCCTCCGCGATGATCGCGCGGGTCACCGCATTGTCCGGGCAGCGCATGCCCACCGTGTCAAGCCCGCCGGTCGTACGCAGCGGCACCTCCGGTTTTTTCTTGAGGATCATCGTAAGAGGCCCCGGCCAAAACTTCTCCGCAAGGTTGTATGCGGTCTCGGGTATGTCCCTGCAGTACCTCTCAAGCCATTCCGCCGACGGGATGTGGAGAATGAGCGGATTGTCCTGAGGGCGGCCCTTTGCCGCGAATATACCCGCTACCGCGCACTCATCCATTCCGTTTGCGCCAAGGCCGTATACCGTTTCTGTAGGGATCGCGAGCAGCCCACCGTTGCGAAGAATATCAGCCGCCTCGCTTATCTTCTCCGTATCCTCTGGGGATCCGATTTTAAGCCATTTTGTCTTCATTTTTTTCTGTTTTTCAGCGCCATAACCGTAAAGAAGGAGGATGCCGCTATCCACAGCATCAAAAGCACTCCGGCTATTCTGACATTGCGCTCGAACACTTCAACGCCCGGATACCTCTTCATGAGGTAGGCCATGTAGGCTTCAAGGGCCACCGTAAGCAGCGTCAGGCACCAGGAAAAAATCATAAGCTTTCTGTACATCTTCGGCTCCGGTTTCATGTCTGCTCCTCCGTGCTCTGTCTGAGAGCTTCCGCCTGCGCCTGCATCGTAAGCGCGTCGATGATCGGATCAAGGTCTCCGTTTATGACCTGCAAAATGTTGAAATTCTTGTTGTCTCCGTTCAGGCGGTGGTCGGTGACGCGGTTCTGTGGAAAGTTGTAGGTGCGTATACGCTCGTTTCGCATCCCCGTACCCACCTGCGCGCGGCGCTCGCTGGTAATTGCTCCCTCTACGCGCTGCTGCTCTATCTCATAGAGCTTGCTTGCAAGCATCGCCATGCACTTTGCGCGGTTCTGCACCTGCGAGCGTTCCTCCTGACAGCTGACCACTATGCCGGTCGGCCGGTGAATAAGCCTCACGGCGGAGCTTGTCTTGTTCACATGCTGGCCGCCGGCGCCAGAGGAACGGTAGACCTGCATCTCGATGTCCTCCTCGCGGAGATCGACGTCAACCGTCTCCATTTCCGGCAGCACCGCGACGGTCGCGGTCGAGGTGTGTACTCTCCCGCCCGACTCCGTCTCCGGCACGCGCTGCACGCGGTGTACGCCGGACTCGAACTTGAGCCGCGAATACGCGCCGTCACCCGAAACGACGAAGTCAGCCTCCTTAACGCCGCCGAGCTCGGTGTCGTTGTAGTTCATAAGCTCGATTTTCCAGCCGCGTTTTTCGGCATACATCGAGTACATTCTATAGAGGTCTGCGGCAAAGAGCGCGCTTTCCTCTCCGCCGACGCCGCCGCGCAGCTCCATGATAACATTTTTCGAGTCGTTTGGATCACGCGGCAAAAGCAATATCCTCAGTTCGTCGTAAAGGCGCTCCTTCTCCTCCTTCGCCGCCTTCAGCTCCTCCTGAGCCATATCCCGCAGCTCGGGATCTGACAGCAGCGACTCGGACTCCTCTATTGTCGCATCGCATTTTTTATAAGCGCGGTACGCCTCCGTTACCGGCTCCAGCTCTTTCTGCTCACGGGTCAGCGCACGAAGCCGGGCAGAGTCGGCATATATCTCCGGTATCTCCAAAAGCTCGCCGATCTCATCGTAGCGCCGGGCTATTTCAAGCAGTTTCTCCCACATGGCTCAATGCTCCGTATCCATGTTTTCGGCGATCATTTTCCCGTCCTGCGGTCTATCGGAAGCCGCCGCCTCGTGATTTGCCTCCGCTGCTTCGTCCTCATCGGTCAGTACAAGCTCCACGCCGGCAAATTCCGCGCATTGCTTGAGGAACTGCCTGCGCCAGAAGTGATAACCCGTCGAGCCGGGGCAGAGCGATACCGCCGCTACATGCGGCTTCAACACATACTGATCCATCTGGTCAAATATCTCGGTATACCGCTCCTCTGTCTTATGCGTTATCACATAAGCGACATTCGACATTTCGTAGCCCCGGCGTTTAAGCAACCCTCGCATCACGCTGGAGCAGCGTCCGCCCCAGACGGGTGTGCCAAGGATAACAAGCTTATACTCCCAGAGCGGGCGCTCGGTCTCAAATTTGGTAATGGCCCACGTCCTGCGGCGCATCGCGTCGAGACCGCAGCGCAGCGCGCCTATCGCCCCGCCGCGGCGTATGCGGTCTCTGACCTCTATGAGTTGGCAGTCGAGCGCTCCTGAAATCTCTCGCATGGCCTTTCTTGTCTTGCCCGTGCGTGAATAGCATATACAGATAATGTCGTTATTCATAGATCCAGATCCAATCCAAGCAGCATTTCGTTTGCGAGCGCGAACGCCTCGCGGATATAGTAATTCACAGTCAGCACGGAATAGTACACTCCCTGCGGAAGCGACGAGGGCACTGTCAGCATCTGTGTGTCCGTTATTCCGATCTCACCGGCAATGTACCTTGTGCGTGCAATGTGATAATCGCTCGTTACGACCGCGAAGGGGGCGATTGTATCGACCTTGCGCTCATCCATTACGGCAAGAGACTCCGTAAGGTTAGTCCGCGTGCTGGTCGCGCGCTCTTCCTTCCAGATCCTTTCCTCCGCGATACCGCGAGCGGAAAGGTAGCGCGCCATGCACTCCGCCTCGCTGATAAGCTCTCCTTCGCCCTGGCTTCCGCTGACAATGACCGGCACCTCAGGCTTGTCGGCAATATAGGCAAGCGCCACGTCAAGCCTTCTTGAAAGCATCAGCGAGGGCTGCACCCCCTCAACGCCCGCCCCGAGAACGACGACGCACGAAACGTCATGCGCTGCGCCGTCGCCGCGCGCACCGGATATGACCTTTGCTTCAAGGAAGCAGAAAAACGCAAGCCCTGCGCAAAAGGCAATCAGCATGACCCATTTTGCGCATTTTGCGGGCACACTCTCACCCGAAAAGGCGTCCAGCAGAGCGAAGAGCGCTATATACAGTCCCGCGCACAGACACAGCACGGCAGAAAACCTCATGCCGGAAACAGGCCGCAGAATCACCGCCGCCACAGCCAAGACCGCAGCAACCGTCCAAAGCAGCTTTTGCTTTAGCTTCACTTTCTTCATTTGCGTTACTCTCCGGCCTCGGCGGCAAGCTCCTCCCAGCGCAGCATCAGTTCATCCAGCTTCGCCTCGGCGGCAGTCTTATCCTCGTACAGCGCGGCATATCTCTCATAATCCGAGCCTGCCTCCGTCAGCTTCGTCTCAAGCTCCGCCAGCGCAGCCTCAAGCTGGGCTATCTCCTTCTCGCAAACGGTGAGCTTTCGGCGCGCGGATTGCTGCCCTCCGGCGGGTTTTGGTTTTGAGATTGTATGGTCTTTCTCCTTTACGCGTTTGGCTGCTTCCGGTTTTTGAAGCTCTTCCTTGATTTTTCTGTATCTCTCGAAGCCAACTCGGTAGTCTGTGATCTTCCCGTTCTCAAGCTCCCATATCCGCGTTGCGAAACGGTTGATGAAGTATCTGTCATGGCTTACGAACAAGAGTGTCCCGTCGTAAGCCTCAACCGCTTCCTCTATCCATTCGCGCGAGGCTATATCGAGATGGTTCGTCGGCTCGTTAAGGATAAGCAGATTGACCGCCTCGTCCATGATCGTGCACAGATACAGTCGGCTGAGTTCGCCGCCTGAGAGCACACCGACGCTCTTAAAAACGTCCTCGCCCTGAAAGTGAAAACGCGCAAGCCTGTCACGCGCAGCCTGTGTGGTGACGCCCCGTTTCGACCAAAGCATCGTGTCGACAAGGTTCCTCCCCGGTACGTCGAAGGTGACTATTTGAGGAAGATATGCCGTACGTACGGACGGGCCAAACTTTATCCTGCCCTCGTCCGGGTATTCCTGATCCAGGATAAGCTTCAGAAGCGTGGTCTTTCCCATTCCGTTGTCGCCGAGAAGCGCGATCCGTTCGCCGCCCTCGACCATAAGATCAAGACCGCTGAAAAGCGTCCTGTCTCCAAAGGACTTGGAAACGCCCTTGAGCTCAAATACCTCGTCGCCGAAAAACTCTCTACTTACAAACTGCGCGGTGAGGGCTCTGTCCTTTGTGGGCTTGTCCGTTGTGCGCATGCGCTCGATGCGCTTTTCCATCGATTTGGCGCGGCGGTAAGTTTTGTCGTCGCCCTTGAAGGCAAACATGCGCAGCTGCTCGGCAGATTTCTCAAGCTGGGCGATTTTCTCCTGTTCCTTTTCATATCTGCGCATATGCTCAAGATAGCGGCGTTCCTTTTCAACGGCATAGAAGCTGTAGTTTCCGCTGTAGAACTCCGCCTTGCCGTCGAGCACCTCTATGCAGCGCGTCACGGTTCGGTCGAGAAAATAGCGGTCGTGCGAAATTGCAAGCACAGTGCCGTGAAAATGCGACAGGTATTCCTCCAGCCACTCCGTTGCGTGGAGATCCAGATGGTTCGTGGGCTCGTCCAGCAGCAGAACGTCCGTATCCTCCAGTATGAGCCTTGCAAGGTTTACGCGGGTCTTCTCTCCGCCGGAGAGCGTGTCAAAGCTTCGCGAGCGCATATCCGCGTCCAGCGAAAGTCCGTTTGCGACCTTGTTCACCGCAGTCGCGGTATCATAGCCTCCCAGCCCCTCAAACCTTGCCGACAGCTCCCCGTAGCGACGCAGCGTTTCATCGCTCTCGTCGCCGTCAGCCATTTTTTCGCTCAACGCGGTCATTTCCTCGCCCATAGCCCGGGTACGCTCAAATGCGCTTTGCAGAACGTCCTCTACCGTCCATCCTTCCGGATAAACGGGGATCTGCGATATGAGCCCAACCCGGCGGTTCGGCGCAAAAACGATATCGCCGGAGTCAGCGCTCAGCTCGCCCGTGAGGATGCGAAACAGCGTAGTCTTTCCGGCGCCGTTCTTGCCGAGAAGGCCGACCCGCTCCCCGCGCTCTATCTGGAACGTCAAGCCGTCGAGTATGTTCTTGTCGAGGTCGAAGGACTTTGTAAGAGCGTTTACGCTCAGATCGATCATTTGATCAGTTCCTTTATGATTCTCTCAAAATTCATGGAGTGGGACGCCTTGACAAGCAGCGCCGTACCCGGGGCAAACTCTTTTTTCACGGTATCAAGCGCGTCCTCCACACTGTCAAAGCTCATCGCGCCATGTCCATACGCCGCGGCGATGCCCTTTGCCTTGGCCCCGACCGTTATCACACAGTCTACTCCAAGTTTTTTTGCGTGCTCGCCCACTTCACGGTGCGCCTTTTCTGTCAAATCGCCCAGCTCCGCCATATCGCCGAGCATCGCGACGGTCCTCTCGCCGAGACCCACAAGCACGTCCAGCGCCGCGCGCATGGATTGCGGTCCAGCATTATAGCAGTCATCCAGAAGCCTTCGGTCGTTTTCGAGCTCATGCACAAGCATGCGCGAGTCGGTAGGCTCATAGTCAGCGGCTCCGCGTACGATCTCCTCCGCCGTCATTCCCAGCTGCTCGCCTATAGCCGCCGCCATGGCCGCAGGATACGCCATGTACACGCCGGGCGTGGGGATCTCCATCTCATAGCGTGCGCGGGAGGTGACGACCGTGCAGATTATCCCGTCCTTGCCCTTGTCGACGATATCCGAAAAGCGCACGTCGCAGTTTTCACCCTTTCCGACGCGTATGACGCGCTGCGGAACCATTACGGTGTTCAGCAGCTCATCGTCGCCGTTCAGAACGGCAAACCCGTCCGGCGCAAGATTTTCAAATATCTCGCACTTGGCCTTGAGAATGTTCTCACGCGAGCCAAGGCGTTCTATGTGCATATCTCCGATATTGGTGATCACCGCGACCGAAGGCTTCACCATCTCGCCGAGGTAGCGGATCTGCCCCTCGCCGTCCATTCCCGTCTCGATCACAGCAGCCTCATGCTTTTTCTCAAGCCGCATCAGCGTCTTCGGCGTTCCGATCTCGTTGTTATAGTTCTTCTCTGTGCGGAGCGTCTCAAAGCGCGCCGAAAGCACGCTTCCTATCATGTCCTTTGTCGTCGTCTTGCCGACGCTTCCCGTTACCTGTATCACAGGGATATCGAAATGCGAGCGGTGCCATGCGGCAATGTCCTTGTACGCAACGTCCGTGTTGGCGACGCGAATATAGTATTTTCCGTTGCGCAGCGTCTGTGGCGGCTGCGAGAAAACGCATCCGCAGGCTCCGTGGTCCAGCGCGTCATCAATATATTTATGTCCGCCCCTGAGCGCAAGGAACACAGAGCCCTCTACAGCCTGGTTGCTGTCGACGCACAGAATGCTGACAGGCGTTTCGCTCGCTCCGGACACAAGCTCGCCATGGACGAGCGCCGCAAGCTCGCCGGCAGTTATCGTTTTCACACCTGCGTTCCCCTCTCTGTCAACGACTCGTTTACGATCCTCTCGCAAAGCTCCTCATAGCTCATGCCCACGGCCGCAGCCTCCTGCGGGACAAGGCTTGTAGGCGTCATGCCGGGAAGCGTGTTGATCTCAAGGAAATACGGCGTTCCGTCCTCTCCCACTATGAAGTCAGCGCGGGAATACACCTTGAGACCAAGCATACGGAATACCGTCTCTGTCGCAGCGCGCAGACGCGTCTCCCATTCCGGTGGTATCGGCGCTGGGGTGATCTCCTCCGCGGCGCCCGCCTGATATTTGTTCTCGTAGTCGTAAAAACCGCTCTTCGGTATGATCTCTATGGACGGAAGCGCCTTTCCTCCAAGTATCGCGACCTGGATCTCGCGGCCCTTGATATACTGCTCCAGAACCACCCTGCCGCCGAAGCCCAGGCACTCGCGCAGCGCATCTCTGAGCGCGCTTTTGTTGTGAACAATGGACACGCCTATCGACGAGCCGTTGGCTATCGGCTTAACGACGCAGGGAAGCTTCGTTTCCTCCGCAAGCCTGTCGATGTCCCCCTCGGTATAGGAGACCGCGCGCCACTGCGGCGTCACAACGTAATCGGATACCAACCGCTTCGTAAGATCCTTGTCCATGGCGACGGCGCTGCCAAGGTAACCGCTTCCGGTATAAGGTATGCCAAGCAGATCAAACGTCGCCTGAACACGGCCGTCCTCGCCGCAGGTACCGTGCAGCGCAAGGAATACTATGTCAGCCATGCCGCAAACGGCAAGCACGTCCTTTCCGAAAAGGCTCGCGCTCTTGTCCGCACGGCTTGCACGAACGGCGTCGAGATCCGGTTCCTCCCTAGCGACGCTGTAGTCGCTGCAAAGTCCGTCGGGCGCGTCAAAAATATCCTCAAGAGCGCCGCCATAGTCCTCAAGCCCGAGGAACATATCCACCAATATCGCCCTGTGGCCGCGTGTGCGCAGAGCGCGACAAACCTTCGTTCCGCTTGAAAGCGAAACGTTTCGCTCCATGCTCAGTCCGCCGGCCAATACAACTATTTTCAAAAGATTCCCTGCCTTTCTTGCTAAACAGTCCATACCTATCCTATTTTATCCTATGGTATTTTAACACAATCTGCGACAAAAAACAAGAGCGGAGCACGTTTTCCGAAACAAACGTCCTCCGCCATGCAGTTTTATCGAAAGATATCCATCTGCGCGTCGTAAAGCTCCAGCCGCCTCACGCGCGTAAAATCAGGTGCAAGACCGGGAAGCTGCGCACAGACCGCCGTGCCCAGAAGCGCAGGATTGAGCCCCGGGTTCTGCGCCGCCACCGTGGCAAGCACGCAGACGCGGCCCTCGCGGCGGCTCCACTCAAGCTCTTTTATCATCGGAATGATGTTTATCTCCGTGAGCTCCTTGTGCTTTGTGCGCTTGGAGACGAGCACCTCTTCGCGCGAGAAAAGCTCCCTCAGCTTGTCCTCGGCGCCATCGGGCACTCCCCTGTCATAATCAAGCTCTATACTCGCCCTGAGATAGGCCAGATCCCTCGCCGGCCGTTGAACACGGTAGCACTCTCTCGCGCACAGTCCCGCTGGAAGTCCGGAGTTCACCATATCCGCTACGCCGGAGCCGTCCACGTCCTGCTCGACCTCAAAGTCTAGCAGCTCGCATTCGCTGCTCTGTCCCACCGGAAGCGGAAGGACGATCGATATCAGCGGATGCGGGTGAAAGCCCTGGGAATGTCTGAGTTCAAGCCCTCCGCGCGGGAAAACGCGCTGGAACGTACGCATCAGGTCAAGGTGTGAGATATACGACGCCTGGTTCTCCTTGACAAAAAGAAGTCTCAGCTTAGCCATCGCACGCCCTCCCTATCATCGAGCTCGCGCCGCAGCCCGAGCACCGAGTCCGGCAGTCCGGCGTCGTCACGCCCTCGTGCGCGCGCTCGTGCTCACGCCAAAGGAATGCGTCGGTCACTCCAACGTCGATATGGCTCCACGGCAGTACCTCGCCGTGCTCGCGCGTACGGTTGGCGTAGAAATGCGGGTCGAGTCCGCACTCGTCGAACGCTTCAAGCCATCTTTCGAGAGAAAAATACTCCTCCCAGGCGTCCAGCGTCGCCCCTTTTCTGTGAACGCTCTCAAGCACCGCGCACATACGCCTGTCCCCACGTGACAGCACCGCCTCCATAAAGCTCGTCGGTGAAGGATGCCAGTTGTAGGTGACGGTTTTTGTATTCATGCGCTCCCGGAGAAGGGCGACGCGGCGCTCGTATTCCTCGATGGATATCTGCGGCTCCCACTGGAACGCCGTATGCGATTTCGGCACGAACCAGGAGGTCGATACCGTGATGCGTACGCCGCGGTTCTTGTTTGTCGCGCTCTCGCGCCATGCGTGCATAACATGCGCGGCAACGTCGGCAATTCCCTCCACGTCCTCGTCGGTCTCGGTCGGAAGCCCGAGCATGAAATAAAGCTTCACCGCGTTGTAGCCTCCGGCAAAAGCCCTTCTGCACGATTCCAGCAGATCATCCTCGGTAAGGTTTTTGTTTATGGCGTCGCGCAGGCGCTGCGTCCCCGCCTCGGGCGCAAAGGTCAGCCCCGTCTTTCTCCCCTTTTGCAGTCTCTCCATAAGCGCCATCGAAAAGTTGTCCGCTCTCAGCGAGGGCAGTGACAGATTGAGGTGCTTGTGCGCGCAGAAGGGTTCAAGCTCGTCGCAAAGCTCGACAAGGCTCCGGTAATCCGAGGTTGAAAGCGAGGAAAGCGTCATCTCCTGATACCCGCTGTCCTCCACCGACTCCCTTGCGTATCTTGCCAGCAGCTCGCGCGAGCGGTTTCTGACCGGACGGTAGACATATCCGGCCTGGCAAAAACGGCAGCCGCGTATGCATCCGCGAAACAGCTCAAGCATGATTCTGTCCTGCACAATCTCCGTCGAGGGCACGATCGTTCTGACCGGATAATACGCCTTGTCCATGTCTTGCACGATACGCTTGCGGATCTTTGCGGGAGCGCCATCCTTTGGGGTTATGGCGCGCACAGTGCCGTCGTCATGATACGTAACGTCGTAAAGTCCCGGCACATAAACGCCGTCAAGCCTGGCCGCTTTACAGAGAAGCTCTTGCTTGCTCCACTTCTCACGCCTGGCCATGCGATACAGCTCGATAAGCTCCGGAACCTGATCCTCACCCTCTCCCAGCAGCGCTATGTCAATAAAATCCGCGATAGGCTCGCAGTTGTACATCGCGGTGCCTCCGGCTATAACCAGCGGCGTAAGCGATCCTCTTTCTTCTGCACGCAGCGGAACGTGAGCCAGGTCAAGCATATTGAGGATAGCGGGAAAAGCCATCTCATAGCCAACGGAAAAGGCAATGATGTCAAAGCTTCCTATCGGGTCGAAGGATTCCAGGGCGTAGAGCGGGATGTCCTCCTTCCGCATCTCTTCCTCCATGTCTCCCCACGGGTGGAAGCAGCGTTCGCACCACACGCCCTCCATATTGTTCATAACACCGTAGAGTATTCTCATTCCGAGGTTTGACATACCGATCTCATAGGTGTCCGGAAAGCAGTATGCTATTCTTGTATCGACCTCAGAAAGGTCTTTCATAACCGCGTTGAACTCCCCGCCGACGTATCTTGCGGGCTTCTGCACGCGTGGCAGGATTCTTTCCAATCTTTTGTCCATGCTGCGTATTGTACACGCTGCGCCGAAAAATGGCAATACCAAATTGCCTTGCCGCGCCAAAAAACAGTCCGAGCGCAACAAGCAGGAAAAGCATCCCGCCGCGCGGCGCAAGATACGCTCCGAGAATGCACAGCGCCGTCGAACACGAAATGCCCGCAGCGCCGCAAACTCTGTCCGCGATATAGGGGCCGGTGAAATACGCCGAGACAAGATACAGAGCCCTTGCCCCGTCAAGCGGAGGGATGGGAAGCATATTGAACGCTCCCAGAAGCATATGCGCGCCGGAAAAAAGATACAGCCACGGGATATCCAGACTCAAGGCGAGATGCGCAACTAACGGCGCAAGCGCCAGATTTGCGGCAGGCCCGGCAAGCGCGCAGACAAGCTCCCGACTATAGGAAAGCCGCCGCACGCCCGCATAAAGCTCCGCTCCCAGCCCGCCGAGCCGAAGTCCCTCAACAGGCGCGCCGAAAGAGTGGAGCGCTATAATATGCGCAAATTCATGTACGGTTGCGGCAGCCAGAACGGCGGAGGTCACCCCAACGCCTCCGGCCGCTATCGCCGCGGCAAGCATGAAAAAGAACGACGGCGAAACATGCAGACCGCGTTCAGGAAAGATAGAATGCCGGATCCAGATAGTCCTCCCCGTCATTTATCTCAAAATGAAGGTGCGGCCCCGTGGCGTTGCCTGTGCTGCCGACCTCCGCGAGCTTGCAGCCGCGCCAGACCTCCTCCCCCGACAATACAGATATGCTGCTGCAGTGGGCGTAGAGCGTGATGATCCCGTTTCCGTGGTGTACGGTCAGATATTTGCCAAGCTCCACACTGTCGCCGACGATCCCGACCCTTCCGTCGGCGAAGCTGGTTATATCCGTTCCCTCATCCGCAGCTATATCGACGCCGTAGTGGAAGGTCTCAAGCCCGGTGGAAGGATCCTCACGCCAGCCGAATCCGGAGGTCGTCACGCCTTCAAGCGGTGAGGAATAATCAAAACCCAGGACGTGCTGAATGGCCGCCGCGCGCTCCGGATATTCCCGTGCCTCCGGCTCCTTTGGCACTGGCTCCGGGTCCGGCTGGCGTATCTCCGCCGGGAGTGAGACCTCCTTCGCCTCGCTTTGTCCGAACACCGATGTATAGGCGTCCTCCAAAGACTCCTTTACGCTCTCTTCGCCCGATACCGCGCGCCCTATCGCAGAAAACGCTTCCGCAAAATCCGCATCCCTCGCAAGCCAGGTCCCAAGCCTTGAGCGGAATCCGGAAAGGCCTCCGGGAAGCAGCAGCTTCATTCCGACAAGAGACGCAAAAAGGACACCGCAGATAACGATTCTCAGCAAATTAAGGCTTGGCGGCACAGCCGACGCCGCTTTGCTTTTCATGTGAACGCCCGCCGCTGTCTTTGCGCGCTGCGGCACAGAGATACGCCTTCTGCGTTTTTTCATACTCATCCCCTCCCTTCGTCTCAAGCCTATGAGTACATACACAAAAAAAGACCGCGGAGCAAAAACTGACGTTTTTAAACCGCGGTCTAACACGTTATTCCGTTTATCCGGACTGACTGCCGCTTCCGTTCTGCTCTTCTTCCTGCTCTTCATCCTCATCCGTGGGATCAAGGAGATGCAGGAACCAGTCGAGATACGAGGCATTGTCGCCGCTTTCCGGTCCCGGATCGGAGCCTCCGCCGGGATCGACGGTCGGGTCTGTCGGTTCAGGCGGCATAGTCGGATCGTCCGCAGAGCCTTCGCCGCCCTCGGGGTTATCCGGATCCGGTTCTTCAAGCTCCGGAGGCTCAAGGTGCAGCACGCAGACGCCGTAGGTCATCACGTCGGCAAGCATGTGGTCGCTGTCGTTGACATAGAGCGGCGCGCTGTCGGGGATCTCCTCCAAAAGCCCTTTCTCGACCATAATGGCATAGCGTTCATATTGATCCGCCGTGAGCGGTCGCATGATATACTCGCGCGTATAGCCGAAGCCCTCGGCGGTGTTCGGCGCGGTAAGGTCGATCATCCACCGCCACTCACGAGCGTCCTCCGGACAGTATTCGACGGCAGGAAGCGCGCTCTCAACGCAGATCTCAAGCGATGTATGCGCATCGCAAACAAGCGTCGGCGCGGTTCCGGCCGCAACCATGACCGTGCGGGTATCTCCGCAGTCCGGGCCGGCGAGAAGGCCGGTGTGGTTGCAGACGGTAACGCTTTCCATTCCTTCCGAGGTCGTCGGGAAATCCTTGTCCGGCAGGCCCTCGTGGATGCGTTTCATCACCTTGTTCCACGCGACAGCCGCCGGGTTGTCGTTGGTGTTGATACGAGCGGGATTTGGGTAGCCGCACCAGCAGGCTGCGGTATAATACGGCGTATAGCCCACAAAATAACGATCTCTGCGTGAGTTTGTCGTACCAGTTTTGCC
>JAFZQQ010000333.1 GCA_017620315.1 Oscillospiraceae bacterium
CCGGAAGCAATTGAAAGCCAAAGGCCTCACTCGAGCTTCAAGGCAAAAGCGTCATTCTTGTGCCAACGCAGTCAAAGGAAACACGAACTAAGTATGCGCTTTTTGCTGTCCCGTATAAGAGGAGCTTCATCCTACTAAATAGCTCAATGGCTAATCGGGCAGTCAAGGACAGTATTACTGGGCGCAGTTTCTCCTTTCTTGGGAAGAGAACTTCCATTTATACAGAGCACTATATTGAAGGCTACAAGAGCGACCTGTTTATTCGAGATACGAACACAATCATTGAGATAAAAAGCGTGTTGTCTACTGAAAAATGCGCTCAGTTTCCTACGGTGTTTTCCGAAAGATCCTTAAAGCAGCTTGAGAAGCTGCGCGACTTGCTAAATAAGGGCTATCATGTGACCTACATCATCGTATCTCTTAACCCGTATGTGAACAGTATTAGCTTAATAGGGAACACACCCTTTTCAGCCCTGCTCAATGACTGCGCAAGGCTAGGCATGATAATTGCTGCATACACATGCGCGATTAAGGATAGCAAGGTGCTTATCAAGCACAGAGTACCAATAGAAACGGAGATAGTGCAGCATAATAGCGAGCGAAGCCACTGAGCTTTTTGCCATATACCAACGGATTAGATGCTTGTGGGAGAAAGAAATGTGTGCTTTGCGTGAAAGCGGAGGGGTGTTCGTGCCTGCTCCGACGTGGAGCCTACAGAGCAGAAGGAGACAACAATGGCCAGAGAAGAAAACGTAGCCGTCTTTGAGGATACGAAGCGGCTGTATCAGACCAACGAACGATTGAAAGCGGCGGTAGAGGCGTCGCGCAAGGCGCAGAGCCTGATCCGCGAGGGCGACGCGCTCCCCACGCATCGAGGAGATAAGAAATATGACGCGCAGGCGTCTATTGTCGTTTCCGGCAAGCGGAGCTTCGAGGCGGCGGAGCCGTACTGCCGCGACGGTCTTCGCGTCTGCGTCCACAACTTCGCCTCGGCGACCAATCCGGGCGGCGGGGTCACGCGGGGCGCGGGCGCGCAGGAGGAGTGCCTGTGCCGATGCTCCACGCTGTACCCGAATCTGGACTGCGATGAGATGTGGGACAGCTTCTATAAACCGCACCGCCGCGCGGGCGACGCGCTCCACAACGACGACTGCATCTATACGCCGGGCGTCATCGTGTTCAAGACGGATACTTACAAGCCCGTGCTGATGCGCGAGGAGGACTGGTACACCGTGGACGTCCTCACCTGCGCGGCGCCCAACCTCCGCGAGAGGCCGAGCAACGCCTACAATCCCTCGGACAGCAAGGAACAAGTGACGATCTCCCGGGACGAGCTGCAAAAGCTGCACGAAAAACGCTTTCGCAGGATCTGCGACCTTGCCTGCGAGAAGAACAACGACGTCCTGATCCTCGGTGCTTTCGGCTGCGGCGCGTTTATGAACCCGCCCGAGGTCGTCGCCGCCGCGGTGCACACCGTCATAAAGAAATATCTGTACTGCTTCCGGGTGATCGAGTTCGCCGTCTATACCCGCCGCGGCGATACGAGCAACTATGATGCGTTCCAGAGGATGCTGTCCATTATCCGGTGAGCGAACATTTTTTGATTAGAACGACAACCGGAGGATGAAACCGAATGAGCGATTTGAAAGCGACAGAGTACAAGCGGTTTGAAGACGTCAAGCAGGTACGCCCCGATGGCTCGGAATTTTGGCGAGCCAGAGAGCTTGCTCCCGTGTTGGAATACACGAAATGGGAAAATTTTGCCAAGGTTATCAAGCGCGCCATGATTGCCTGCGAAAACAGCGGACACAGCGTAGAAGAATGTTTTCCTGAGGTCAGGAAAACATCGGCGATGCCGCATGGTGGTGTGAAGGAGATCGTTGACTACGAGCTTTCGCGCTATGCTTGCTATTTGATCGTTCAGAACGGCGATCCGCGCAAGGAGGTCATCGCGCTCGGACAGACCTATTTTGCGATCCAGACCTATCGGCAGGAGGTTGCGGACCGTTTCAACGAGCTTGACGAGGACAGTAGACGCTTGGTTGTGCGAGGTGACATCAAACAATGGAACCAACTTCTTGCGGAAACAGCGCGAAACGCAGGCGTTATTACGCAGGAAGAATTCGCGATATTCCAGAATGCCGGGTACATGGGTTTATACGGCGGATTGGATGTTCAAGACATTCATGAGCGCAAGGGTCTTGAGGTCGGGCAAAAGATACTCGATTATATGGGCAGCACCGAGCTGATTGCCAACTTGTTTCGCATTTCGCAGACGGAAGAGAAGCTGCGAAAGGATGGTGTCGACAACGCGCAGGTGGCCACCGCGGTTCACCATAGCGTCGGCTGTGAGGTGCGAAAGGCCATCGAGCAGATCGGCGGCACCATGCCGGAGGACTTGCCGACGCCGGAGAAAAGCATTGCCCAGCTTGAAAAGGAGCGCATGGAGCGACTGAAGCAAAAAGCAATGGACGGGCAGCTGATGCTGGACGAATAAGGCGCAGAACCCCAAAAACACCCGGAGGGCGTAGATGTATTTTTAACGCACAAGGGGATAAAAAACGGTAAAAGGGTTTACAAGTTTAACGAATCTGGCGCGCGAATGCCGCTGCTCTCGTGCACATGGACGCCATGACAGTCATTGGCGTGAGCAAACCTAACAATCTCATCTATGTGGTTATCAACAACGGAGCTTATGTGACGGTTGCGGTATGCCAACAGTGGCGAGCAGCATTTAATTGCATATTGACACCCGTGATATAATTGCCCCAAAAAAGAAGATGTCTCTATCTATTTCGCTGATTTGAAGGCGACTGGCGATCCAGTCCATGTTCCATGAGAGTGCTATGAAAATAACAATGATGTTTCAACTTCCGTGTGATCAGAAAACTCTCCATCGAAGGCTCCGGTCAGTTATGTCCTAAATTCTGGAAGATGCTATACAACTATGAATAACGCTATCTACGAAAAGAGAATAGTCGCTTTTGTTGATATTCTTGGCTTCAGTACGATGATTGAGGACTC
>JAFZQQ010000334.1 GCA_017620315.1 Oscillospiraceae bacterium
ACTGTCCCGTGAGCGAGCGCGGGTCGTTCATGATTTCCTCCGGCGTCCCGGCAGCGACAATCTGCCCTCCGTGTACGCCCGCGCCGGGGCCGACGTCGACAATGTAGTCCGCCGCGCGCATGGTGTCCTCGTCGTGCTCGACGACGAGGAGCGTGTTGCCGAGGTCGCGCAGACGCTTGAGCGTCGCGAGCAGCTTGTCGTTGTCGCGCTGGTGGAGGCCGATGGAGGGCTCGTCGAGGATATAGAGCACGCCCATCAGGCTTGAGCCTATCTGCGTCGCAAGCCTGATGCGCTGCGCCTCGCCGCCGGAGAGCGACGCGCTCGCGCGCGAGAGCGTCAGGTATTCAAGCCCTACGGAGCGCAGGAAGCCCAGGCGCGCGCGTATCTCCTTCAAAATGCGCTCGCCGATCTGCAGCTGCTGGGGCGTGAGCGAAAGTGTGTCGATGAATTCGAGCGCGTCAACGACCGACTTGTCGGTAAAATCCGAGATGTTCATGCCGCCCACGGTCACCGCAAGCGCCTCACGGCGGAGCCTTTTGCCGTTGCAGACGGGACAGGGCTGCTCGCCCATGCACTCTTCAAGCTCGGCGCGCACGCTGTCGCTCTGAGTCTCGCGGTAGCGCCGTTCAAGGTTCGTGACAACGCCCTCAAAGGGCTGGTACAGCACGCCCTTCCCGCGCGGCTGGTCGTACTGGAGCTCAAGCTTTTCGCCCTTGGTGCCGTAGAGTATCACGTCCATGACCTCTTGCGAAAGCTTTTCCACCGGGTCGCGGAGCGAGAACCTGTATTTTTTGGAAAGCGCCTCAAAGTACATGCGGGATATGCCGTCGCCCCGGATGTTGTTCCAGCCCGAAGCGCAGATCGCGCCGTCGAGCAGGGATATCGACCGGTTCGGGATAACGAGCTCGGGGTCTACGCGCAGCCGGAAGCCCAGCCCCGTACACTCCGGGCACGCGCCGAAGGGGTTGTTGAAGGAGAACATGCGCGGCGCAAGCTCCTCTATGGAGATGCCGCAGTCCTCGCAGGCGTAGTTTTGCGAGAACAATATGTCACGCTGCTCCTGGATAAGGTTTATCAGCACCAGCCCGCCGGAGAGCGAGGCGGCGGTCTCGGCGGAGTCGGTGAGGCGGTGGATGACGTCCGGGCGGAGGATGAGCCTGTCGACGACGATCTCGATGCTGTGCTTTTTGTTCTTGTCGAGCTTGATCTCCTCGTCCAGCTCGTACATGCTGCCGTCGACGCGCGCTCGGACATAGCCGGATCTGCGCGCATCCTCGAAAATCTTGGAGTATTCGCCCTTGCGCCCGCGGATGACCGGAGCCATGACCTGTATGCGCGTGCCCTCCGGCATCGCCATAAGCTGATCGATGATCTGGTCGATGGACTGCTGGCGAATCTCCTTGCCGCAGTTGGGGCAGTGGGGCGTGCCCACGCGCGCCCAGAGCAGACGAAGATAGTCGTAGATCTCCGTCACGGTGCCCACGGTCGAACGGGGGTTCTGCGAGGTGGTTTTCTGATCGATGGAGATCGCGGGAGAAAGCCCCTCGATATAGTCCACGTCGGGCTTTTCCTTCTGCCCGAGAAACATGCGCGCATAGGACGAAAGACTCTCGACGTAACGGCGCTGGCCCTCGGCATAAATGGTGTCGAACGCGAGAGAGGATTTGCCGGAGCCGGAAAGCCCGGTTATGACCGTCAGCGCATCGCGCGGTATCTCCACGTCTATGTTTTTCAGGTTGTTTTCCCTTGCGCCCTTGACAAAAATCTTACTGCTCATGATCCTCCAGTCCGCTTGGTAGCGTTAAGCCGATGAATTTGTTTCATGTGAAACATTTTTATTCCCCGCTGCGCAGCTCTATTATGCGGTCACGCAGGATAGCGGCATACTCGAATTCGAGCATGCGGCTTGCCTCCTGCATCTCGCGCTCGAGTTTTTGTATCTGTTCGTCCCTCTCGCGCTCGGAGAGTTTGCGTTTGCCGCGCCGGCGCGCGGAGTCCTCCTCCTTTTTGGATATCTCCAAAACCTCGCGGACGTCCTTGCGGATGGTCTGCGGCACGATACCGTGCGCGCGGTTGTATTCGTCCTGTATGGCGCGGCGGCGCTCAGTCTCGTCCATGGCACTTTTCATCGAGGGCGTCACCGTGTCGGCGTAGAGCACGACAAGACCGTCGGCGTTTCGCGCCGCGCGGCCGATCGTCTGGATCAGCGAGGTCTCGCTGCGGAGAAAGCCCTCTTTGTCGGCGTCGAGTATGGCGACCATCGAGACCTCGGGAAGGTCAAGGCCCTCGCGCAGAAGGTTGATGCCGACAAGCACGTCAAATTCGCCGAGGCGCAGGTCGCGGATGAGCTCCATGCGCTCTATGGTCTCGACGTCGGCATGCATATAGCGTACGCGGATCCCCGCTGTTCCGAGATACGCGGTCAGATCCTCCGCCATTTTCTTTGTGAGCGTGGTGACAAGCACGCGCTCGTCGCGCTCGGCGCGCGCGTTTATCTCGCCGATGAGGTCGTCGATCTGGCCCTCGACCGGACGGACCTCCACGCGCGGGTCAAGAAGGCCGGTCGGGCGGATGACCTGCTCGACGATCTGCCCGGCGCGGCCGCGCTCGTATTCGCCCGGAGTGGCCGAGACGTAGATGCGCTGGTTGACGCGCTGTTCAAACTCCTCAAACTTCAGCGGGCGGTTGTCGAAGGCGCAGGGCAGGCGGAAGCCGTAGTCCACAAGGCTCTGCTTGCGCGCGCGGTCGCCGTTGTACATCGCGTGCACCTGCGGCAGCGTGACGTGGCTTTCGTCGACAAAAAGCAGAAAGTCCTTGGGGAAGTAGTCTATCAGCGTCATCGGCGGCGAGCCCTCGGGCCGCGCTCCGATCACGCGCGAGTAGTTTTCAATGCCCGTGCAGTAGCCCAGCTCGCGCATCATCTCGACGTCATAGCGCGTGCGCTGGCGTATGCGCTGCTCCTCCACAAGCTTTCCGTTTTCGTGAAAGAATTTCTCGCGCTCTTCAAGCTCGCGCTCGATCTCGCCTATCGCGCGCTCCATCTTATCGCGCGTGGTGACGTAGTGCGAGGCGGGGTAGATGACGGTGTGACTCAGCGCGCGCTGCACCGCGCCGGTGGTGGGCTGGAACTCGGAGATACGGTCGATCTCGTCGCCGAAAAACTCCACGCGCAGTGCGCGGTCGCGGTAGTAGGCGGGGTATATCTCAACGGTGTCGCCGCGCACGCGGAAGCGGTTGCGCTCAAAGGCGACGTCGTTGCGCTCGTAGCGATCCTCGATCAGGCGGCGCAGCAGCTCGTCGCGCTCCATGGTCTGGCCGGGGCGCAGCGAGATCATAAGGTTCGCGAAATCATCCGGCTCGCCGAGACCGTAGATGCAGCTCACCGAGGAAACGACGATAACGTCGCGGCGCTCAAGAAGCGCGCAGGTGGCAGAAAGGCGCAGACGGTCGATCTCGTCGTTGGTCGAGGCATCCTTCGCGATATAGGTGTCCGTGTGCGGGATATAAGCCTCCGGCTGATAGTAGTCGTAATAGGAGACGAAGTATTCGACGGCGTTTTCCGGGAAAAACTCCTTGAACTCGGCGCACAGCTGCGCCGCAAGCGTTTTGTTGTGGGCAAGCACCAGCGTCGGGCGGTTTATGCGCTCGATGACTCCTGCCATGGTAAAGGTCTTGCCGGAGCCGGTCACGCCGAGCAGCACCTGCTCGTCGAGACCCATCTCAATGCCGGAGACCAGCTTTTCAATAGCCTCCGGCTGGTCGCCGGTGGGCTTGAAGGGCGCGTGAAGCTTGAAATCCACAGAATACCCCCTTTATATTTGCGTGTTCAGTGCGGCGATTGGCCCGGGCGGGAGCATGCCGTTGTCGCGCATGGATACAAAGTCTCCGTCCGCGACGACAAAGTGGTCGACAAGCTCGACGCCGACGGTCTGCAGAGTTTCGTACACGGCGACGGTCGAGGAGACGTCCTCCGCCGAGGGCAGAGCAAGCCCGCTTGGATGGTTATGTGCAAGGAGCACGCAGCTTGCCTTGCAGCGCAGCGCGTTTTCGACGATGATGCGCATGTTGAGATTCATGCTGTCGATCCCGCCCGGAAGCTTATAGCAGCGAAGCAGCTTGCTCTTTGCGTCAAGGCAGATCTGGAACAGCATCTCAGTGCTCATGCCGAAAAAGAGCTCGCAAAGATATTTTCCGATATTCTCGCGTGTTCCGAGCGCCTTGCCGCCGTTCAGCGAAGCGAGGAAAGCGCGGCGGACGACAGGCACCATCATGTTCAGAAGGACGGCGCTCTGTTCGCCGACGCCGTCTACCTCCATAAGCTCGTCCACCGACGCGGCAAGCACGCCTTCAAGCGAGCCGAAATGCTTTATCAGCGCGTGCGCGAGGGCGTTGGTGTCCTTTTGCCGGAGCGAGTAGAAGAGAATAAACTCAAGCACCTCGTGCTCGGAAAAGACGTCTATACCATGTTCAAGATACTTTTGCCTTATGCGCGCGCGATGGCCCGCGTGCTGGTTCTGGCCGCCCGAACGCTCTCTATCCAAAGCCGTGCCGTCCACCCTCTTCTTGTGTTTTGTCCGCCGGATAACGTCGTTCTGACAATTATATCGCATTTCAAACATTTGTTCAATATATTTTTGCTTTTTTGTTTTGGAAAAAACTTTGATTGAGCGGCGATGTTTTTTCTTTACAGCCGGGGGAATATTTGATATATTATATAGATAGTGTAAAATATCCGTACGGAGGAAAAACATAATGGATAAGAAGGACGAGATCATCCTGCGCCAGCTTGACGTTATCCGCAGCATGTCGGAGAACAACCTGAGCCGTATGAACGAGGATTTCTGGGGCGCGCCCAAATCGGGCACGGGGCTCAACACCGCGGCAAAGGACGATAAGAAGACCCCGCCGACCGCGACCGACGGCGGAGAAAACGCGGGGAAGAAGGAAGAGGAGCTTCCGCCGCCGGAGAAGATAGAGGATCTCAAGGAGGAGCTTGACAGCTATATCGGGCTTGCGGAGATCAAAAAAGAGGTCAACAACCTGATCAATATGGCGACGGTGTTCAAGCGCCGTCAGGAGGCGGGGCTCCCGACCACCGACTTTTCGCTGCACATGGTGTTCACGGGCAACCCCGGCACGGGCAAGACGATGATCGCCCGCCTTATGGCGCGCATCTACCGTTCGCTGGGCATACTCTCCAAGGGCCAGCTTGTCGAGGTCGACCGCAGCGGGCTTGTTGCGGGCTACGTCGGACAGACCGCGATCAAGACGCAGCAGCAGATACAAAAGGCGATTGGCGGCGTGCTGTTCATCGACGAGGCGTACGCTCTCAACGGCAGAAGCGAGAACGACTTCGGCCAGGAGGCGATAGACACCATCCTGAAGGCGATGGAGGATCACCGCGACGATCTTGTCGTCATAGTTGCAGGCTATGATGAGCTGATGGAGAAGTTCATACACTCAAACCCCGGTCTTGAATCACGCTTTAACCGCTATCTGCACTTTGAGGACTATACCACCGACGAGATGATCGGCATCTTCAAGCTGCAGTGCAAGAAGGGCTGCTATCAGCTTGCGGAGGGCGTCGAGAACGAGGTAAGGGAGTTTATCGAGGAATCCAACGACGACGGGATCACCTTCGGCAACGCGCGCGGCGTTCGCAACATCTTTGAGCATATCCTCACAGAGCAGGCGAACCGCCTTGCCGCCATGGACGAATTCACCAAGGACGATCTTATGACCATCACTCAGGAGGACGTCTATCACGCGCGCGGCATGGAATACGACGCGCCGATGCCCGTGCCGGAGGAAAAGCCGGACGAGGCGCCGGCCGAAGAGACGGTGGAGGACGCGGAGACGGGCGCGGAGGAAGCCGGGCTTCCCACCGGCGCGGCCGCGGAGAACGAGGAACCCCCTGTCGACGAGACTTCCGGGGACGCGGAGCAGGAATGACGAAACGCTGCCGCATTGCCGAGCTGCTGTTTCCGCCCAAATGCGCCTTTTGCGGGCGTGTGGGAGCTCGCGGGGCGTGCCGCGACTGCGAGAGCCGGCTTCCGCGGATGGAGACCGCGCTGCGCGAGGGCGCGTCGTACGGCAGGTGTGCGGTGCCGCTCAAATACGAGGGCACGGTGCGCGAGGCGCTGCTGCGCTTCAAATTCGGAAGGAAACAGGGCCTTGCCGCCGGGCTGGGCTTGCTGCTCGCGCAGTGTGCCGCGGAGGAGCTCGGCGGCGAGTTTGACGTCGTCACCTGGGCGCCGGTATCGGAAAAGCGGCTCAGAGAGCGCGGCTTTGACCAGTCGGAGCTGCTTGCGCGCGCTGCAGCGGAGCAGTGGGATGCCAAACCGGTCAGGCTGCTGAAAAAGAAAAGGAACAATCCGCCTCAGTCGGGCCTCGGCGCGGAGGAGAGGCGCGGCAACGTCATCGGCATCTACGAGGCGGTGAACGCAGAAAAGCTTGAAAACGCGCGCTTGCTGCTCATCGACGACATCGTTACCACCGGTTCGACGCTCGGAGAATGCGTCAGAGTTTTGAAAGACGCGGGAGCGCAAAGCGTGGTTTGCGCCTGCGTCGCCTCGGCCAATATACACACGCACAGCGACAGGTAGGTTTTGGCGGAAGTCTTTGGCGGGCATTGAACCGTTATAAGCTGACAAATACTATTGCAAAGTGTTTTCATTGACTATATAATGATTCGGTACGCAGCATAAGCGTCTGAAAGGAAACGTTTTAAGATAAGAGGTAGCATCATGGCATTGGGTAAAGATATAGGAATTGACCTCGGCACAGCGTCAGTTCTCATTTACGTAAAGGGCAAGGGCATCGTACTCAACGAGCCGTCGGTCGTTGCGATCGACAAGAACACCGGCAAGCTCTTAAAGGTCGGCGCGGACGCGCAGGCAATGCTGGGCAAGACGCCGGGCAATATCATTGCCATCCGCCCGCTGCGCGAGGGCGTCATCTCAGACTATGAGGTGACGGAGCGCATGCTCAAGGAGTTCATCCACAAGGTCGCGGGCTTCCAGTTCTTCAAGCCGCGCATCATCATCTGCGTGCCCTCCGGCATCACCGAGGTCGAAGAGCGCGCGGTCATCGACGCCGGGATCCAGGCGGGCGCGCGCCGCGTGTACCTTATCGAGGAGCCGGTCGCCGCCGCGATAGGCGCGGGCATCGACATCACGCAGCCGGACGGCAACTTCGTCATCGACATCGGCGGCGGAACCACCGATATCGCGGTCATTTCGCTTTCCGGCGTGGTGGAGAGCGCGTCGATCAAGGTCGCGGGCGACCAGTTCAACGAGGCGGTCATCAAGTATATGCGCCGCACGCACAACCTGCTCATCGGCGAGCGCACCGCCGAGGAGATGAAGATGACCATCGGCTGCGTCTTCCCGCCCGAGGAGGAGACGACGATGGAGGTCAAGG
>JAFZQQ010000335.1 GCA_017620315.1 Oscillospiraceae bacterium
CAAAAGCAGATAATCGCTTTCGGTAAAGGTGTGCGCCCAGAGCCGGTCTGCCGTATCGATCAGGTACTGCCGCTCGAAGGCGTTGCGCTTGCGTTTGATCTCCTCCATGGTGGTCACGGAAGAATGGTACTTGTACGAAATGTGCAGCTCGCCGTTCGCCTCGAAATCGGTGATGGACGCTTCCTCGGCGCGATCCTTCAGGATCGCGTTCTTTTTCAGCGCGAAATTGGACGGCGTGCAGGTATTGACCAACTCGTGATCGTAGATCATGTCGATGGTCGCCTGCAGTTCCTCGGGCGTTTCGGAAGGATAGCACAGCAGGAAAGTGCACAGATTCCAAAGCCCGGCGTCGACCGCATCCGACAGGATCTGCCTGCGGCTGCCGAGATCGATGCCCTTGTTCATCAGACACATCACCCGCTCGGACGCCGCTTCGTACCCCCACATAAAGAAGCGCGCGCCCGCGGCATAGAGGTCGCGGAGCACCTCGGGCGTAAACGCTTTTTCGAGCCGCGCGAAGGAATAGAAATAAATCGTCAGTTTCCGCCGCAGCACCTCTTTGGCAAAGGCGTGGTAAAAAGCAGGCGGGACCGCCTCGTCCACAAACGTGAAATACGGCGTGCGGTATTTTTCGGAAAGATACTGCACCTCGTCCACGGCGCGGACAACGCTTTTCATATCAAACTTCTGCTGGCCGGTATAAAAATCGCAGAAGGTGCATTTGCCCCAGTAGCAGCCCTTGCCGAGCTGCACGGGCAGCACCGTGTCCGCGGAAAAATATTTGAAAAAATCGTAGGAATCAAAATCCGGATAGGCGACCGTGTCCAGCTCCAGCAGCGGCGCGGGCGCGTTCTCCCGGATATTGCCGTTTTCGTCCGCGTAAACGAGGGCGCACACATCGCCGACGGCGCGCGTTCCGGCAAGATACTGCGCCAACTGCACCGAGGTGACCTCCCCGTCCCCCACCAGCAGATAATCGCAGTAATCCCGGAACACGGCGGGGATCTTCTTGAGATCGGGTGACACCTTGAAGATATAGTTCCCGCCCAGACAGATCTTTGCGTCGGTGCGCTGTTTCAGCAGCCGCGCGAGCGTCAGCCCCGGCACGATCTGGCTCAGATCCGTTATGGACAGTCCGATCAGCGTATAGGCAGACAAGTCCATTTCATCCAGCTTCCGCTCAAAATAGGGCAGGAACATATTCACGCCCGGCTCGCGGCACTGAAAATCCACGTCCGCAAAATCGTAGGTGAGCAGCGGGTTCGCAATATAGTTATCCATGCGGATGCGCGCGGGCGCCAGCGGGAGCGAGACGATGTCCAGCGCCGCGTCGATCACGTCCTTGGCGCGGAAGAGCTGCTCGGGATCGTAAAAGGAATCCCGCGTTTTGACCGTCTGAACGGCGCGCTCCACTTCGGCTGCGGTTTGCTCCGCGCTCCCGGCGCTTCCGGCGAAATACTCCGAGAGGATCTTCTGCCGCTCGGCGGCGATCTGCGACATTTTCGCGCCGTATTTCTCCGCGTCCGACGGGTCCGTGCAGGACAGCACGGGGGACGCGAGAAACTGCCGTGCCCGCTCGAGGGACTCGCGGACGAAGCGTTCGGAAAGGATGTCGTTGAAAAACTCCACGTTGAAATCATAGGTATCCGCGGCAAAACCGGCAGCCTCTGCCTGCCCGCGCAGCAGTGCGCAGGCAAGATACGGACTGACCGGATACCACTGCGGTACCGATGCGTAAAGAATTTTCATGACTCTCCTTTTCCGGCGGTTTCACCGGCGGCTTGTTCGTTCGGTTTCAAAAGGCGCGCGGGTTTTGTAAACCGGATGCGCAGCGCCGTTTTCAAGTACATAGCGGTCTGCAGAAAGGAATTGCTGCTCTTTCCCTCTGTCCTGCCGAAGCAGGACGCGGGGATCTCGCGGAACGCCGCGCCCAGCCGCAGCGGAGCGAGCACCATTTCCGCGAGAAACGGAAAGCCCAGCTCCCGCCAGTCGATCGACCGGTAAAGCGCCGTGGGCATGATCTGCACCGGGTTTGTCAGATCGCTGAGTTCCGATCTGTAAAGCACGCGCAGAAAAACCTGCGCGCAGGAATTGAAGCATTTGCGGGAACGGGAGTAGCCGTGGAACGCGTCCGCATCCAGCCAGCGGGACGTCTTGACAATGGCGTCCGGCGTCTCTTTTTCCGCTTCGATCAGCATGGGAACGGCCTGCAGGCCGATCGCCAGATCCCCCGGCAGCAGCAGGATGTGCGACGACTTCGCCGTGTCGAATCCGTCCCGGATGGCGCCGCCCACATACGGCCGCGTCTGCACCATGCCGCTGACCGTTTCGGGATAGCGGCGTTCCATGGCGCCGCTCGCGGCAACGGTTTCGGGAGGCGCGTTTTTTGTGCGCACAATCAGAATCCGCGCCACATCTGCCGGACTGCAGTGCTCCATGATGTAATTGACGGTGGTTTTCAACGCCTCGGATTCGCTTGTGGCGCCCACCACGAAAGTGACGGAAAAATCGTTCATCGCTTACCTGAATTCCGGGCTGACGCGGTGTTCGGAGCGGTAGCCGCTCACGTAATCGCAGCCGTATTTTGAAAGATAAAGCAGCAGATGGTCAAAGTCGGAAAACACCACGCTCCACAGAGCATGGGCGTTTTCGTCGAGAAAATCGAACTGGAAGCTGCGCCGCACCGCGCGGCGCTCCGCCATGGCCACGCCGTCGATCCTGTCGCGGTAGACGGTGTAGAAATCGCCGTTCGGCGCGAAATCATATACGCCGTTGCCGCCGATCTCCTCTAAAAGCTTCGCGTGCTTTTTCAGAGCAAAGTTGGACAGCGTAACGCTGGGGATCTCGCGCCGGTGCTCGCGGATCACCCGCTGCGTAGCCTCGATCTCCTCCATGGTTTCGGTCGGATAGCCGAAAATAAACAGGCCGTCGTTCCAGATGCCGGCGTCCCTGGCGTCCGTCAGGATCTCCAGCCGGCGTTCGGCGTTGATGCCCTTGTTCATCAGCTTCATGATCCGCAGGGACTCGCATTCGTATCCCCACAGAAACAGCCGCGCACCGGAATCGTACAGGTTTTTCAAAACCTGCGGCGTATAGCCGTCCTCCAGCCGCGCAAAGGAATAGTAGTTGATCTTCAGCCCCGCATCCAGAATGGCAAGCGCGAGCTGATTGTAGAAAGCGGGCGGGATCGCCTCGTCCACGAAAATGAACTTGGATGCGCCGTACGTTTCAACAAAGTACCGCAGCTCGTCTATGATACGGGGAATGCGTTTCGGCGCATAGCCCTGCTGCCCGTAGGCATAATCGCAGAAGGTGCACTTGCCCCAGTAACAGCCCTTGGAAAGCTGGATGGGAAAGATGATCTCCGGCGTGAAATACTGTGTCAGATCGTAGCCGGTGTAATCGGGATAGGCAAGCGCGTTCATATCGAAGCGCACACAGGAGAAGCCGGTGCTGACGATCTTTTGCGTGACTTCGGACCGGTACACCAGGTTCGGCACGTCGGAGAGCGGGATCTGCCCGTCCAGCGCGCGGCAAAGCGCGACCAGCGCCGTCTCCCCGTCGCCGATGGAAATATAGTCGATATAGCTGCGCAGGATCTCCTCAAACCGCATCATGTCCTCGCAGATCTGCGTGGCGTAGTTGCCTCCGACGACCACCTTGGCTGCGGTTTGGGCTTTCAGAAAAGACGCCAGCGTGAACACGGGGAGAAGCTGGCTCAGATCCGTCAGCGAAAGGCAGACGACGTCGTATCCGTTTTCCGCGACGGCGCGCGCCTCCTGCGCCAGATACGCGTAAAACATATTGACGCTGCGGTCTTCAACCTGTTTTTTGATGTTGTCCCAGTCGAGATTGAGCAGCGGATTTGCAAAATAATTATCCAGATCCAGCTCGTTCGGCGCAAAAGGCATAGAGGCAAGCCGCAGCGCCAGGCGGATCTGATGCTTCGCGGCAGGCAGCTTTTCGGGGTCGTAAAACAGCGCGGGCTCGCGCATGGTACGCACGGCAGTTCCGATCTCCCGGATCAGCGCCGGGATCTGCGCGCCGTGCTCGTCATAAAACCGCCGGCGCGTCAGATACTTCAGCGCGCGGGTCTTCTCTTCGTAGGCGCCGGTCTCCCGGATCGCGTCAAGATCTGCGTCCTTATAGGTTTCCGCCAGACGGTCAAGATCTTCTCTTGCTGCGAGATCCGCCGCGGCCAAGTGCTCCGGCGTCAGGATACGGTTGTAAAAGCGGACGTTCAGATCGGCGATGTCCGTCTGAAAACCGGCCGCCTTGAGCTGTCCCGCCAGCAGCGGCACAGCCAGATGCGGCGTGATCGGGTACCATTGCGGCGGCTGGATCAGCAGAATCTTTTTCATTCGCTCGCCTCCTGCGTGTAGGCAATCTCCGCGCGGGAATTCGTCAGCAGCATGGCGGAATAGCGCTTGCCGAACCAGACCACTTTTTTGGCATAGTCCGGCCAGCCGGTGATGCCGAGATCCGAGTGCGCGCGCAGATGCGACGCGACCTTCGTGAGTTTGGTCTTTCCGCTCTGGTCTGCAAAGTACGGATAGAAATTCCATCCGAGATCCAGCGATACGTCTGTCTTGTGCAGCGTGCGCAGCAGTTCCCGCTGGAACGTGAGCAGCTCGCCGAACAGCGGCTCGGGAATGTGAAAGGACTTCAAAAACGGCAGGATGTCCTGCCAGAAAGCGTCTTCGCTGCGGATCAGCTCCAGAAACGCGCCCTCCTCAAAATAGAAGCCCACCGTACCGAACGTCTCGGTCTGGTACGTCCAGTCGGCCGTGTCGGTATCCGCCTTGCGGTCGTACAGCGACTGAAACAGCGCGTGCAGGGCGCCGCGGTTCTCCTCGTAGATATAGCGGAACAGCGCCTGATAGAAATCGTAATAAGACACCTGCTGCTCGCGGCGCAGATAGATGGCGAAAAAGCGCAGCAGAGCAAGGTGGTGGAACGTCTGCAGCACCACGGCAAACATATAGGAGGCCACCCAGTCCGCCTTCGGCATGGAGGCCGTTTCGGTGACGATCTCGAGATATTCCCCCACGCCGTTGAATGTGGGGTTGTAATGGATGCCCAGCATGGGGATCACGGCGGTTTTGATGCCGAATTTTTTTTGGTATTCCGGATCGCCCATACGGGAATTGGGGTAAACCTGGCATTCGTACACCGTCATGGAATTGTTCTGCCCGGATTCCAGCAGAGTGCAGATCCCGCGGCAGAAGCTCTCGCGCGTTTCCCCCGGCAGGCCGAGAATAAGCTCGGTGTACGTGGGGATGCCCGCCTGCGTATAGCGGATATCCAGCGACTCAAAGCGCTTGAGCGTCAGATTCTTTCTGCCGATGTTTTCCAGCGCATCGTCCGACAGCGACTGATAGGCGAGCGTCACGCCCTTGTCCGTATTGTTTTTGTTCAGCAGATACCCGGCGGCAAACACGTTGTCGTCGCTCTCCTTGGCGTAGCAGGGCTTGAACACGTCCGGGTAGCCGTATTTCTTTTTCATATCCACCACGTACTGCGCGATCTCCACGTCGCGGTCGAGAATGCCGAAATTGGCGTCGGCGCAGTAGGTGTAGCGGATGCGGTGGGCAGCGATCCATTCGATCTCCGCCTTGATCTTTTCCATGGGAAACGGTCGCAATTTTTTGGAAAAGCTCCACTCGCAGTAGGCGCAGGCATAGGGACATCCGCGGTTGGTTTCCAGCGTGGCATGGAACTCCCGGTCCGGAAACTCCCGCAGAACGCTGTCGAAAACGCCTGCCGTATAGGGCGACGGATAGCCCGAAATATCACAGGGGATGTGTGTGCGCGTCGTGACGACCGCGCCGTCCTTGCGATAGGAGAGATTCGGCACAGCGGAAAGATCGTCCCCGTTTTTGACCGCATGCAAAAACAGCGCCGTGGTCTCTTCGCCCTCGTTGTGCATCAGATAGTCGATAAA
>JAFZQQ010000029.1 GCA_017620315.1 Oscillospiraceae bacterium
GGCAGGCGTGAACAACATCCGTGATCTCCGCCGCTCGCCATGGCCAGAACCGGTCGGTGTATGGCTCGTATTCGGCGGGTATCTCGGTGCTGATCTTGAACAGAGGCTTGCCGTCGCGCCACGCCTCCGGCTCGTCGCCGATGGCGTTGTAGAGCGTGTACACCATCCGCCTGACCTCGTAGACGTTCCGTACGAACAGGTCGTCGCCGTACTGATCGCAGTAGTGTTTGACGATGGGTTCGGGGAGCGTCAGCGCTGGGAAGGCGCTCCAATTGCAGGTCGGCGTCGGGAGCGGCGGGAGCGGGCCTTCCGCGAAGACGTTTGAATCCCACCGCGCGACGTCCTTGATCTCGTACTCCGTGCCGTCGTCGCAGAGGATGCGGTCGCCGACCTGCGGGACGTACTGGTTGCCATCGGTCGGGAGTGCCACCGTCCGCGACGTCCGCGCCGGGGCGTCCTCGGCATATGGCTCGGTAGTGTTGATGACCACCGTGTTGGATGCCGCGTCATAGCTGACGTTGAAGCCGACCGCCTTGCCGATATCGCGAATCTTGGCGTAGTTGCTGCCGTTGATGCTGTATGCCTCGATCTGGACGCTCTTGCCGTCCACGACGAAGCGTTGGCTGGATTCCTGCGCCATGAGCGCCGCTCCCGCGGCCGGGGCGGCGATGGACGCGCCGAGGATGATGCCGCTGGCGACGAGCGCCGCTTCTTTTCTTCTGCTGTTCTTCATGATTTTGCCCTCCTTTATATTTGTAGGTTGCCTTGCAGCGCGGCGCTTGCCGCGCGTTTGTTTTTGTCGAACGAGTGGCTGTAGATGTCGAGCGTCGTGGACGGCTGGGCGTGACCGAGGATGCCCGCCACCGTCGTGACGTCCGCGCCGTTGGCGATCATGAGGCTCGCCGCCGTATGGCGCAGGCTGTGGACGTTCAGCCGCTCGGGGAGGCCGTTCTTTTGCAGGATCAGCTTGAACCGCCAGGTGAACGTGGTCGGCGTCATCGGAAGGCGCTCCCCGTGGCGGCGGAAGAGGAAGTCGTCCTCCGCGAGCGCCCGCTCGTCCTCCTGCTTCGTCACGTCCTCGCAGAAGGCGCGGTACTCGCGCAGCAGGCTTTCCATCTCGGCGGAGAAGTAGACGTAGCGGTCGCCCGCCGTGGTTTTCGGCTCTTTCACGATGATGTCCTCTCCTGTGAGCTTGACGACGTTGCGCCGGATGTGGATGCTCCGCGCGCCGTAGTCGATGTCCTGCCATTGGAGGGCGCAGCACTCGCCGCGCCGCATCCCCGTGGCAAGCAGGAGCTTGAAGAAGGTTTCGTATTTGATGCTCTCGTTCTCCACTGCCGCGATGACGCGCTGCGCCGTTTCCTCGTCTGCGATGAAGCGTTCGCATTTGCGCCCGGCGTAGCGGTAGGTGCGCCACGCGGGGTTGTGGTCGAGAAAGCCGCTCTCCATCGCATCGGAGAGGATGCCACACAGACAGGCGTGGACACCCTCGACGGTGTTTTCAGAGAGCGGCTTTCCGTTGTTTTTGCTTTTCGTTTTCCGCAGCTCGGCGTAGAGCTTGCGGAAGTGCTCGGCGCGCAGCTCGGTCAGCTTGATGTGGCCGAGCGCGGGGAGGAAGCGGCCGATGTCCCGGATCTCACGGGTGAGCGTGGACTTCGCCAGCTTGTTTGGCGCGATGTTTTGGAGCCAAAGCTCCGTGTACTCCGCGAGCGTGATGTTGCGGTTCACCGCCTGCGGCAGATTCCTGCACTCGCGCTCGAAGAGGATCGCCTGCTCGTCGAGCCACTTCTCTCTCTGCTTCGGTGTGAGGCCGTCGGGCGGCCGGACGGTCTTCTGCTGCGCTGCCCGCCGCTTGCCGCTGGGATCGTAGCCCATCGACACGACGAGCAGGTAGCTGTTCCCGCGCTTTCGGATGCTTGCCATTGCGTTCAACCTCTTTCCTTTTACGCTCAATCCAGTTGAGCTTTTTGGTAAGCACACAATACCGAAGAACGCGGCGGAAAGCTACTGTAAAGATGCGCGGAAACGAAGATTCTACCAAAGCGACAAGAAGGACGCGCTATTTGTGATTGCGGCTAAAAGGTGAACGTGCTATACTGACCGAGTAGCTTCAGTATGGCTATTCCGCGAAAGATGCAGTGGAGGCATTGTTATGTGGTGGCTGTTTGCAATTCTATCATCGGTGTTCGCGGCGCTGACGTCTATCCTTGCCAAGATCGGTATTGAGGGCGTCAACTCCAACCTTGCCACGGCAATCCGCACGGTTGTGGTTCTTGTTATGTCGTGGGGAATGGTTTTTCTGACCAACGCACAGAAAGAACTGGGCGAGATCAGCAATCGAAGTTGGCTCTTTCTGATTCTCTCTGGGCTTGCGACGGGTGCATCCTGGCTGTGCTACTACAAGGCACTGCAGATGGGCGAGGCATCAAAGGTCGTACCCATCGACAAGATGAGCGTCGTGATTACGCTGGTGCTGGCATTTGTGTTTCTGCATGAACAAATCACGGCGAAGTCCGCGCTTGGCTGTATCTTGATTGGCGCAGGTACGCTGTTGATGGTGCTTTGAAAGAATTATGCTTGCAACTGTGCGGCATTTTCGTTATAATTCGGAGGCTATCAAGTGAAAGTGAGGACTATTCCATGAAACTCAGCGCAAGAAATCAGTTCCCCGGCACTGTCACCAAGGTCAACGAAGGTGCGGTCAACGGCATCGTGACCATCGACGTGAACGGAACGCCAGTCACCTCCACCATCTCCATGGCGGCAATCCGTGAGCTGGGGCTGGAACCAGGCCAGACAGCATACGCGGTCGTCAAGGCGACCGAGGTCATGGTGGGCTTAGGCGAGCATTTGACGCTCAGCGCGCGCAACCAGTTCCCCGGCAAGGTGCTCGGCGTGGAGAAGGGTGCGGTCAACTCCATCGTCCGCATCGAGGCGCTCGGCGGCAACACGATCTCGGCGACCATCTCCAACATGGCGGTTGAGGAGCTTGGCCTCAAGCCCGGTGTGGAAGCACTTGCGGTCATCAAGGCAACGTCCGTGATGGTGGGCATCGACTGAAAAGAAACGCGGCGGCGCGGGCAATCAAGCCCACGCCGCCATGATTCTTTTACGCGCTCTTATCCTCCACGCTGTTCGGGATGATACCGGAGATCACGCGCGCCGCTTCGAGCTTGCGCTCCATCTGCGGATGGCAGTAGGTGCGCTCCAGAAACGACGTGTCCCCGTGGCCGGCGAGGTCGGCGACCGTCTGCTTGTCCACGCCGCCGTGGAGGAGCGTCGTCACATACAGGTGCCGGAGCGTGTGTAAATGGTACTCCTTGCTGAACCCGTGGCGGTCGTAGAACTTCCGCAGGTGCTTTGTGAACGTGTCGGGGTGGATCAGCCGCCCGTGCTCGTCGGTGAAAAGATACTCGCTGAACGGATAATGATTGCGTTCGGCCTCGCGGTGCTTGTGGTAGCAGTACGCCGAGACGAGAGCGGAGATTTCCTCTCCAAGAGCGATGACGCGGGTGCGCCCATTCTTCGTCGTGCCCTCGACCACGCCGACGCCAGCGACGCTGCTGCGCGAGCGGCTGACGACCATCGACAGTTCAGTGACGCTTTTCATCGGGAAGTCCGACCACTTGAGTGCACAGAGTTCTCCGCGGCGGCAGCCCGTGCAGATCGCCAGCAGATAGTAAACGATGTAATGGAAGGGCTCCTCCGTGAGCGCGCGCAGAAAACGCGCTGCCTCATCGGGATTGGGAACGAACTGCTCCCGCGGCTTCGCGTCGGGCAGGTCGATCATGCGTGCGGGATTCTTCTGGATGATCTCGTTGCGCTTGGCGTCGGAGAGCACGGCGGAGACGGCGGTCAGATACTTCTGCACGGTCGCCTCCTGGACGGGCTTGCCGTGATGCGTCCTCTTTCGCAGCTCGATGAGCATATTCTCCAGCGCGATGGGACGCAGCTTCGAGAGCGGGATCGCGCCGATGTACTGAAATGTGACCTCCAGCATCCGCGTGTACATGGCGAGGGTGGTTGGCGCGTAATTCGCCTGCCGTTTGAGCCAGCTCCGGGCGAAGACCTCGAACGGGGTGTCGGCGTCCTCGCCGAAGCC
>JAFZQQ010000336.1 GCA_017620315.1 Oscillospiraceae bacterium
CCGCCAGAGACACCAGAGCCATGGAAGCCATCCGCAGCGCCGTGTGGGGCGAGGGCGAGTACTACATCAAGAAGGGCGACACCGTTGTGTTCGTGCTCGACGATTTTACCACGATCGACTTCAAGGGCTGGGACGCCTATTGCAAAGGCGAAGGCCCGTTGCCCTCTGACGAGGACGACCTCTATGTGCGCTTTGTCCATGCGCTCGAGAAGGCCGAGGCCGACCCCGAGGTCAAGTATTTTGTCATGGACCTCACGTGCAACGGCGGCGGCAGCCTCGATCTGCTGATCGCCATGACGGATCAGCTGATCGGCGTGGACAGCACCGGCTTCTATAACCCGCTGACCAAACAGCTCCTGATCCAGAGCTACGCCGTTGACAAGAACCTCGACGGCAAGATCGACGACGCCGACAAAGCCGTGAAGCACGACAAGCTGACCTACGTCGTGCTGACCAGCGGCCACTGCTTCTCCTGCGGCAATCTCTTCCCCTCCATCATGCACGATAACGGCATACTGCTGATCGGCCACCGCACCGGCGGCGGAAGCTGCGCCGTGCAGGAGATGTGCACGGCCGACGGTTTCAGCTATCAGCTCAGTTCGCACCACGGAAGGCTGGTCAACAGCGCGGGTGAGAACATCGACGTCGGCATCCCGGTGGATGTGGAGCTGTTCAAGCTCAATGAGGACGGCACGGAGGACTATTCCGCGTTCTACGACATCGACCAGCTCCGCGAGGCGATAGCCGAGTTCTATGAGGGCGCGGAGGAGCCGGCGGCGTAAACGGAACAGCGAAACCGGCAAAGCAAGCTGCGATCCGATTGCTTCGGAAGGGGGTGCCTTTATGTGGAACTACAGCTACAGCATGGCTGACGGAATGATTTTGATCATCCTGATGGCTCACTATTTTTCCACGCCGCGCGTCAACTCTCAGGTCAACCGCACATTTATCCAGCTTTTGAATCTGCATCTTGGCACGCTGGTGATGGACATTTTAGCCACGCGCGCGGATGAGAGCTTTGACATACTTCCGGCCTATTGGCTCTGGATCTTGAACATGGCGTTCTTTGTGCTGTATATTGCGCGTATTTACTGGTTTTTCCGCATGACGTGCAGTATCCTGCACATTGACCGGCGCCGGGACAAACGGGGAGAACTGCTGTTCGGCTCGGTTTTTGCCCTGTCGGAGCTCTTTGCGCTTTCCAGCTTTTTTACCGGAGCGGTCTTTCGCATCACCGACAGCGGCTATACGCGCGGACCGGCCTACAACGTTCTCTATGTCTGCTGGGCGTTCTATCTGCTTTGCGGCTTGGTGCTGCTGTTCCGCCACGGCAAGGCTCTGCGTCGATATGAGTTTTTCAGCGTTCTGGGCGTTTACCTGATACTGATTGCGGGCAATGTCGCACGCTTCCTGCTCCCGCGGTATCTGATCATGAGCATTTTCTGCCTGATGGCGATCCTTATCATCTATCTCGTCTTTGAGGATCCCGAGCGATATCTCACCTCCCGGCACACAGCCTTTAACATGACCGCTTTGCGGGAGGAGATGGGCGACATTGTCAGCAAGGGGCGGTCGTTCCACATTCTGGCCTTTGTGATCCAGGATTACGTCGATACCCGCGGGATCTACGGGGGCGCGCAGATGGACCGCGGCGTCGACCTGATCGCGCGGCATCTCACGGTGAATTATCCGGGCTATGAGGTGTTCTATCTGAGAAACGGCTGCTTTGCCATGCTCGGGCCGAACAACAGACTGTGGGAGACGATACTCCAGCAGATCGTCGAACGCTTCCAGCACCCCTGGGTAGCGGACGACGCGGAGCTGTATCTGGCGGTGGCCTTCGCGTCCATCGATTCGGATATGGGGCTCACCTCTTCGGACAAGATCGTCAACAGTCTGGTCAGCGCGCTCAACCGCGCCTCGCAGGCGGTGGACAACCGGATCGAGCTGGACGATATCAGGGAGCTGGAGCGTGAGACCGAGGTCAAGCGCGCGCTTGACCACACGCTGGAGCAAAACAAGCTTGAGGTCTTTCTCCAGCCCATGTTCGACAGCCGCACCCGCCAGCCGGTCGCCGCCGAGGCCCTCGCCCGCATCCGCGACGCCTCGGGAAAGCTTATCTCGCCGAGCGTATTTGTCCCGATCGCAGAGCGAAGCGGTAAGATCAATATACTCGGCGAGCAGGTGCTGCAAAAGACGTGCCGGTTTATCAAGGAACACGCTTTGGAAACCATGGGGCTTTCCTGGATCAACGTCAACCTGTCTCCGATTCAGTGCATGAAGCGCGATCTGAGCGAGCGTTTCCTCGTGATACTCGCGGAATGCGGCATTTCGCCCGAGCTGATCCGCCTGGAGATCACCGAGCAGGCTGTGGTGGACATTCCGCTTCTGGAAAGCCACATCGAGACGCTCCGCCTGAGCGGCTTCAACTTCTCGCTCGACGATTACGGCAGCGGATACTCCAACCTCGGCCGCGTCAGACAATACCCCTTTGTTAACATCAAGCTGGATATGGAGGTGGTCTGGGACTATTTCCACGACCAGAACCAGCTGCTCCCCAGCATGGTCAAGGCGTTCAAGGAGATGGGCTACAACGTCACCGCGGAGGGGATAGAATCAGAGGAGATGGCGGACGCTCTTGCCGCCATAGGCTGCGATTATCTGCAGGGCTTCTACTTTTCAAAGCCCCTGCCCATCGACGAGTTCGTCAAAAAGTACGCACATCGGGATTAGCAGACACATCGGCGCCCCGGACTTGGCAAGCCCGGGGCGCCGTGCTATACTGAAAACACAAAAGATTTAAGGAGCGGCGGCTATGATCTACACACCCAAAACGAAGCAGGCAATGCGCCTTTGCTATGAGGCGCATCAGGGTCAGACGGACAAAAGCGGCATACCGTATGTGTTCCACCCGATACACGTCGCCGAGCAGATGACCGATGAGCCGACCACGATCGTCGCTCTGCTGCACGATGTGATCGAGGATACGCACTATACGCTGGAAGACCTTGCGGAGATGGGGTTTGACCGACAGGTTCTGGACGCGCTTGCGCTTATGACGCACAGGAAGGACGTGCCGTATCTCGAATATGTCGCAAGGCTCAGGGACAATCCGATCGCTCGAACGGTCAAGCTGGCGGATCTCCGGCACAACAGCGACGTCAGCCGTCTTGAAGCCGTGGACGAAAAAACAAAAAGCCGCCTGGAAAAGTACAAAGCGGCAATAGAGCTTTTGGAAGCATGATGAAAAGAGACGATGGCGACATGGGTGAAGACGCAGGGCATGTGAGCGGGGTGAGCGATACCCGCGTCGTTATTTATGCCATAAACGCAGATACCGTCCGCCGCACGGATCAGGCTCCGCTGCGGGCGGCGATGCCGAAACGTATGGCAAAGGCGCAGCGCTTTCGATTCGAGAAGGATCGTCTGCTCTGCATCGGAGCGGGTATCCTGATGCGGGAGATCGTGGGGATCCGGGACGAATCCGAGCTGAGAGAGGACAGTTTCGGAAAGCTGTCCGCGCCGGGGTACCCCGAATTCAACCTGTCACACAGCGGAGAGTGGTGCGTTCTGGCGATGGCGCGCGACGAGATAGGCATTGACATAGAGAGGACAGACCCCGCGCACCTTTCTGTCGCGCCGAGGGTCTTCACGGACGCGGAGCTTTCGTGGATGAACGAGTCTCCCGCGGAGCGCTTCTGCCAGCTTTGGACGTGGAAGGAAAGCGCGATCAAGGCCGTGGGAGCGGGGCTTTCTATAGACATGCGCAGTTTTGAGGCGCTGCCGTTTATCCACGGCGGGCCGATATGTCTCGAGGGCCGGTCGCTGTATGCGGGGACATACGCTCCGAGCGGCTATCGATGCAGCGTGTGCGTCTCCCATCCCGTGACGTGTGTGGAATGGGTCGAGCTTTAACGGCTCTGTATTGGGGCCGAGTCATGCATAAGTTGTCCGGCTATCCCCTTGCCGAGCGCATTCATCTGTGTTATAATCATCGGTGCGAGCACGCACCGCCCGCAAACAATCATAAACAGAGGAGGACAACGCAATGAAAAAATCCCGGTATTCTCTGCTCCTTGCACTGCTTTTCATGTTTTCACTGCTGCCCCTGTCCGCTGTTGCGGCGACCGCACCGACAGAAACTGACCTGAAAACGGCGCCGAGCATCTCAAAATTGGAGATCCATGACGATGGCGCCGGCTGTGTATGGCTGGAGGTCACAGTACAGACACCCGCAAATGTTCGCAATGCCGTCGACTATTATGAAAATCACGAGCTGGGCTACAATCAGGCGGGATATATCAGCGGAATAGAGCTTCAATTCTCCATTGACGGCGGGGAGTGGTGCGAAAGCGGGCTCAACTATTCGCCGAATTATGAACAGGACGACGACACATGGAGCGGCATTTTTGAAACAAGCTACTTGGACGAGCTTCACGTCGAATCCGAGGTAAAAGCCCACGCCAGATATTATGGCGCGGACGCGGATGGAGAACCGCGCAGCAGCGACTGGTCCAATATGCTCACGCTCAACGAAAAGGCGGATTTCACCGCCCATGACTGGGCAAAGGCAGAGCTGGCCGAGGCCGCCGCGCTGGGGCTTATTCCCGACTGTCTCATGGACGCCGACCTTACCCAGCCCATCACGCGCGCGGAATTCGCCGCGGTGAGCGTCAAGGTCTACGAATCGCTGACCGGAAAGAAGGCGGCGCCCGTCTCCGTGAATCCGTTCACCGACACAAAAGATCCCGAGGTGCTCAAGGCCTATAACGTGGGCGTGACGAACGGGATCAGCGCCACGACCTTCGAGCCGGACACACTGCTCAATCGCGAGCAGGCGGCGACGATGCTGACGCGCGTGTATAAGAAGGTGGCGATAGACGGCGGGACGCTGGAGACGGACGGAAGCTTCGCCGCGCAGTTCAAGGCGATGTTCACGCAGCCCGCCGCGTTCGCGGACGACGCGAACATCTCCGCCTGGGCGAAGGACAGCGTGTACTTCATGAACGCGAACGGCATCATAAACGGCATAGGCAACAACATGTTCGCGCCGCGCGCGGCAACGCCGGCGGAACAGGCTGCGGGCTACGCGCAGGCGACGCGCGAGGCTGCGCTGCTGATGGCAACGCGTATGGTAAAGAATCTCGGAAAGTGATGAATCTTATATGAGTGCAGAATCAAATATGAAGCAAGTGAAAGGAACCGCGGATTTCTATAACAAAACAGCAGCCGATTGGGCCGAAAAGGGATACGACGGCGGGCCCGGTGTTCCTTGCCTGTTAGACTTTATCAAGGAATATGAACCTGGCAGCAGATTTCTGGATCTTTGTTGTGGCGCGGGTTATGAAACACAGCGCATCCATGCCTGCGGGTATGAGGTAGTTGGGATAGACTTCAGTGAAGAAAGCCTGCGGATCGCGCGAGAAAAGAATCCTGCCATTACTTTTTATAACGACAACCTGCTGAATGACTACTCCTATATTGGAAAAGTTGACGGCATCATAATCATTGCCGGGCTCGTCCATATCGAGACAGAGAATTTACGGACTGCCTTTCTACAGATGCACTCTGTTCTGAACGAGAACGGACGTCTTTTCATCACGGTGAGGGATGGCGTTGGGAAAATCCCGGAGCGAAGCGTCACAACGATCGATGGCGAGGACTATGACAGAAATTTCATTGCCCATACGTTGAATGAGCTGATTAAGGAATCCGACGGTCTTTTCACATTTGAGCAAGAAGTCGGTTTCGATGGGACAGTCTGGCGCAACTACATCTTTAAGTGCAGGTAACGCTGTAAAAACAGAATGCCTCCACCCTGTCCGCATCAAATCATTATCAAGCATGATAACAAACACCGCAGACACTCCGAAGAATGTCTGCGGTGTAAAGCGTTTGTAGCCTGACCCGCAAGCCGTAGGCTGTCATTCAAACTCGACAGGACTTAACTGATTCCGTTTGGGAAATATTGTTCGTCCTGTTTGTAGTTCCTTTGATTATTTGATATATCCATTTTATCCAGCCTATCACCTCTTCTGTTATCATTTTGTTATCAGCGTTGATAACAGAGGTGGGGAACTGCTGTAGACATGTGTTGTACTATTTGGCAAAAACGGCAGGGTTTCTCGCCACCGTTGCCTTTCTTTATTTATATTATACTGAAAAAACAGTATTTTACAAGTCTTGTTTTTCGGCATTCTCTTTCATATACTAAAGGCACTTTTCAGGGAAAGCGGTTCTTTATGAAGTACATGCATTTCTAAGCGTCCTGTTCCTATGCGGCTCTTGCTGCAATCATGGAGATTATCGGGGTAGATACGGAAGACTGCAAAATTGCGCTTGACATCAAGCTGCCGTGGCTGTTTTCCAAAGAGGATGGAGCATATATTTCCAGCCCCATGCTGCAAGGCGCAAAATGGTTTAACTTATTTGGTCAAGCGGATAATCCAATAGAACACGAGGGAGTAATTCGAGTGCATGAAGAAGATCGCGGAACTAACGGACAAAGACTTGCTTGGCCAGCCGGGAGAAGCTCATTCTGCACCGAGATACAAAGTTAGAGCGATCCTGCGAAACTCAGATGGCAAGTACGCCGTCATGTATGAAGATCGCACCGGTTTGTATTCGCTTCCCGGAGGAAGCGTTGAAAGCGGAGAGGATATACTTACTGCGCTGAAGCGCGAAATGCTGGAAGAAACCGGCTGCACGTGTGATGTGATCTATGAGCTTGGGTACATTTATGAAAACCGGGCTTATTGCGATCTGCAGCAATACAGTTACTTCTTTACGGTCACTACCACCTGCCCTTATATGGCACCCGCCTTTACCAGCGAAGAAGTCGACGTAGGAACGAAACTGATGTGGTGTACGTTGGAAGAAATGGTATCCTTGATCGAAAACGGAAAACCGAACACCAACCAACAGATATACCTGAAAGCCCGCGACATGGCGGCGCTGAAAGAATATCTCCATCGGAGTATGCGTGAACAAAATGGGGCTTTTCGGCCTGTGGCTGATCGAAGCCATATAACGATTCTGCGTAAATTCTTGTCGGACCTATCTATCGCGGATATCGGTCATATTATAGATACAGGAAGCGGCAAGACCAGTCTGTCCACAATCATTTCCAGTTTCCCGAAAGCAAGCGTGGATGCCATTGTCTATCCAGGCGATGAGCGGAAGCTGAAAACGATCAGAAATATGCAGTCTGATAAGGTAAATGTGGTAGAATGGGATATTTGTGATACGCCGATTCCCGCTCATTACGATCTGGTTGTGGCCCATTTGCTCCTTGGGGAAGCAAGCAAATTCGGCAATAGTTTTCAGGACCTGTTGCAGAATTTGTTTTCCATACATAGCCGATACTACATCATTATCGACTATCTGGAGGACCCGAAGGTAGATGCTGAC
>JAFZQQ010000337.1 GCA_017620315.1 Oscillospiraceae bacterium
AGTTGCATTTAGGGTATAGTAACCCCTTGGTTCGTCAACCGAGGGCGACGCTATGCCCACAACGCATAAACTCAATGCCTTATACAGCGCTGTATGGTAATTGTAACACGCATATCGTATCTTGTCAAGTTATATTGTTTGGCGGAGGCTTTTTTTCTTCTTGCAAAGCGCGACGCCGCCATGGTATACTGTCATTACAAGCGTTGACTTGAAATCAATCTACAGGAGGATACGACGATGAAGAAATGGATCTGTTCTGTTTGCGGCTATGTCTATGAGGGTGAGACCCCGCCGGAGGCATGCCCGATCTGCAAAGCTCCCGCTTCAAAGTTCAACGAGAAGAAGGACGGCGAAGCGCTTGCCGCCACGCATGAGTTCGGCGTCTATGCCAAGACCGTCAAGAACAACGGCGACATCGACGAAGAGACGAAGAAATACATCTTCGAGCAGCTCAAGGCCAACTTCACCGGCGAGTGCAGCGAGGTCGGCATGTATCTGTGCATGGCGCGCGTCGCCCACCGCGAGGGCTATCCCGAGATCGGTCTCTACTGGGAGAAGGCGGCATGGGAGGAGGCGGAGCACGCGGCGAAGTTCGCGGAGCTCCTCGGCAGCGAGCTTGAGGTCAATATGACCGACAGCACCAAGAAGAACCTTGCATGGCGCGTTGAATGCGAGTACGGCGCGGTGAAGGGCAAATTCGACCTTGCCGCCTGCGCGAAGAAGAACAACCTTGACGCGATCCACGACACCGTGCATGAAATGGCACGCGACGAGGCGCGGCACGGCCAGGCGCTGGAGGGCATGCTCAAGCGCTATTTCAAGTAAGGGGGAACCGCGGCAATGTCCGATAACAATGGCGAGTCCGCCGGCAGGATATTTAAGGCGACGTCCGAAATTGCGGCGGTATTTGAAGAGAGAGGGCTCAAATTCAGCACCGGCTGCTCTGAGGACGATTCCGTTGTCGAGGCAAACTTCGGCACCGAAAGAGCCGGAACGATCAAGCTCATCTTCATCTCCGAGGACGACGAGAACGACGTTGCGATCCGCGCGTTCAGAGTGATCGCCGCCGTTCCGGAGGACAGACGCGACAGGGTCATCGCGGCGGTCAATGAGTGCAATGACAACTATCGCTTCGCCAAGTTCATCCTCGACGAAGACGGCGACGTCAATATGGAGTATGATATCGCCACCGAGGCGGAACGCATCGGCGAGACCGCGCTTGAGATAGCCGTCCGCTTCACCCACATCCTCGACGACGCCTATCCGACCCTTATGAAGGCCATCTGGGGCTGACAAACACATTGGTACACAAAGGAGACGGGATAACACCCGCCTCCTTTTGTGCATTATGCCCTAATTGTGACTGGACAAACGCGCACGGTTCTGCTATACTACAGTCAAGACTTGTGTCAACTATACCGAAATACATAAATAGAGGGAGGCTATTACCAATGGATGTCAAAGAGATCCTGCGCCATGTTGACCATACGCTGCTTGCTCAGGGCGCGACCTGGGACGAGATCCGCCAGATTTGCGACGACGGCATGAAATACGGCTGCGCCTCGGTCTGCATACCGCAGAGCTACGTCAACCGCGCCTCGCGCTACATCGCGGCAAAATGGCGCGAAAAGGGAAGCTGGCTGCCGGTGTGCACGGTCATCGGCTTTCCCAACGGCTACAGCCCGACCACGATCAAGTGCCTTGAGGCCGGCAACTCCGTCGACGACGGCGCGGGCGAGATCGACATGGTCATCAACGTGGGCTGGGTGAAGGATGGACTTTACGACCTGGTCGAAAAGGAGATCAACGAGGTCAAGATTGCCTGCCGCGGACGTATACTCAAGGTCATCATAGAGACCTGCCTTCTCACCGACGAGGAAAAGATCAAGCTCTGCGAGGTCGTCTCCCGCTCGGATGCGGACTATATCAAGACCTCCACCGGCTTTGCGGGCGGCGGCGCCACGCGCGAGGACGTCAAGCTGATGGTGGAGCACATGGCAAAGGGCAAGCTGGTCAAGGCTGCCGGCGGTATTGCCGACCTCAAGGACGCGGAGGATTTCCTCGCCCTCGGCGCCGACCGTCTCGGCACCTCGCGCATCGTGAAGGCGGTCAAGGCGATGGAACAGAAGGAGACCCCCGCGCGCGCCGCCGGTGCGCATGAAATGCAATATTAAATAATGTAAAAGGAGAACTGACTTATGGCTACCCCTCACAACAGCGCGGAGCTCGGCGCGTTCGCCAAGACCGTGCTCATGCCCGGTGACCCGCTGCGTGCGAAGTTTATCGCCGAGACCTTCCTGAGCGACGCGAAGCTCGTCAACAATGTCCGCGGTATTCAGGGCTATACGGGAACCTACAAGGGGACCCCGGTGTCCGTGATGGCGTCGGGCATGGGCTGCCCCTCCATCGGTATTTACTCCTATGAGCTGTTCACGCAATACGGAGTGGACAATATCCTGCGCATCGGCTCCGCGGGCGCGATCAGCGCCGACCTCAAGCTGCGCGACGTCGTCGCGGGCATGGGAGCCTGCACGAACTCGAATTTCATGTCGCAGTACCGTCTGCCGGGGACCTTCGCCCCCATTTGCAGCTATGAGCTGCTCTCGATGGCGGTGGAGGCCGCGGGCGAGATCGGCGTGTGCATGCCGGTGGGCAATCTCGTGTCCTCCGACATCTTTTACGACGCCGCCTCGTCCACGATGGACTGGGCGAAGATGGGCTGCCTTGCCGTCGAGATGGAGGCTGCCGCGCTCTACTGCAACGCGGCGTACACCCACAAGCGCGCCCTTGCCATCTGCTCCATCTCCGACAGCCTTGTGACCGGCGAGGAGCTGAACGCCGACGAGCGCCAGAACACCTTCACCAGCATGATGAAGATCGCGCTCGAGGTGGCCGTCAAGGCAACGAAGCTTCCCGAGCTGAAGGCGTCGGGGAACTCCGCCAGCAAGTAAAACTGAGGCGGAAAAAAACGGAAAGGAGACCGCATTATGCGCGTTATCGACATTGAAGACATCACCGAGGCTATGAACGACCAGACCCGCTTTGTCCTGCACTGCGAGGAGGTCTACCGCGACAAGATCAGTACCGCCGCGGCGAAGATACTGCACAACAAGGAGGATAAGCCGATCGTCTGCCTGACGGGACCCTCCGGCTCCGGAAAGACGACGACCGCGATGAGGCTCAAGGCCTACCTTGAGAACATGGGCGTTCCCGTCGGGCTCGTGAGCATGGACAACTTCTTCCTGCCCATCGACAAACGCCCGCCCGAGGCTTCGGACTGGGAGTCGCCCTACTGCGTCGACCGTCACGCGCTTGCCGACTGCATTCTTCGTCTCGCGGACGGAGAGGACGTCGACGCGCCGATCTACGATTTCAAAAGCGGCGGCGTCGGCGGATACCGCAAGCTCCACGGCGACAAGGACGGCATCGTGATCGCCGAGGGCATACACATGCTCAACCCCATGATCCTCGAGCTTTTGAAGGGTGAGTACACCGGCGTCTATGTCGCGCCGCGCACGCGTATCATCACCCACGAGGATAAGATCGTCAATCCCGAGCAGCTCCGCGTCGCCCGCCGCATGATCCGCGACCTTCTCGGCCGCGGGCATACGCTGCGCAGCACCATCGAGCGCGCGCAGAGCGTCGACCACGGCGAGCTGAACTACATCCAGCCGAACAAGGGCAACGCTCAGATACACATCGACACCTTCCACGATTACGAGCCTTGCATCCTCTCAAAGTACCTGCTCGAGCTGCCCGAATTCCACGAGCAGTTGGACGACGAGTTCATCGAGACGCACGGACTGACCGACCTGTTCCGCGTGGTGCGCTCGGTCCCGCCGCTCACGACGCCCTATGTGCCCAAGAATTCTCTGGTGCGCGAGTTCGTCGGCGGAAGCATTTTCGAGTATTGATGCGCTCTGAAGACCGCCGCTCCGCCATCCTCGGGATGCTGGAGCGTTCTGGCGCGCCGGTGAGCGCGAGCACACTTGCCGCGGAGTACGGCGTCAGCCGGCAGGTCATCGTCAGCGACGTCGCTCTGCTGCGCGCCGGCGGCGCGGGCATTTCCGCAACGCCGCGCGGCTATGTGCTGCGCACCGCGCCGGAGGGAGTGATACGCCAGATCGCCTGCCGCCATGGCGACGGGGAGATGGAACGCGAACTCAACACCATCGTCGACCAGGGCTGTACCGTGCTCGACGTCATTGTCGAGCACCCGGTCTACGGCCAGCTGACCGGCGAGCTGCAGCTGAAGAGCCGTTATGACGTCGGCGAGTTTCTTCGCCGCTGCGCCTCCTCCGACGCGCGCCCGCTCTCTGAGCTCACCGACGGCGTGCACCTTCACACGATAGCCTGCCCCGACGAGGACGCCTACCGCCGCGTGTGCGGAGAGCTGCATGATTTGGGCTTTTTGCTTGAAAACTGAAAATCGATTAAAAAAACTGATAGCACCGATGAGAAATGAGATTTGACAGGGCGGAATAATGTATGTATAGTGAGGTTCACAGGTGACAAGACACCTGTGAACCTCACTTCAATTGTTATGAGTACGAAAGGCAGGGTGGCAGCATGGATCAATTCAAGGCCTTCCTCAAGCGCAAGAACATCGAGTTCTCCGCGAAACGCTACGGTATCGACGCGCTCGGCGCAATGGCGCAGGGACTTTTCTGCTCGCTGCTCATAGGAACGATCATCAAGACGCTCGGCGCGCAGCTGGGCGTGCAGTTCCTGACAGACATCGGCTCGTATGCGATGGCGGTCTCCGGCCCCGCCATGGCCGTTGCCATCGGCTACGCGCTGCAGGCGCCGCCGATGGTGCTTTTCTCGCTGGCGGCTGTGGGCTGGGCGGCGAACGCCGAGGGCGGCGCGGGCGGACCGCTCGCGGTGCTTATCATCGCCATTGTTGCCGCGGAGTTCGGCAAGGCGGTGAGCAAGGAGACGAAGGTCGACATCCTCGTCACGCCCGCCGTGACGATACTTATCGGCGTGGCGCTCGCGAAGTGGATAGCGCCGCCGATA
>JAFZQQ010000338.1 GCA_017620315.1 Oscillospiraceae bacterium
CGGCGGTGGACTGCATCACCTCCTGGATCGGCGACGGCACGCTCGGCGTTATGCTGACCTGCAACCAGTACGAGGGAGGCTACTACAGCGCAAAAGAAGCATCTATCATAGCGACGCTGTTCTCCGCGGTCTCGATCACCTTCTCCCTCGTCGTGCTCGATGAGGTCGGTCTTACCCATATGTTCGGCGTCTATTATCTGCTGATCTGCTTCGTCGGTATCATCTGCGCGCTGATCTGCTCGCGCATTTGGCCGCTCAACAAGAAGCCCGAGACCTACCTCGTCGAAGGCAAGGCGATGCCCGACACCCTGCCCGCTGGCTACAAGAGCTCCGGTGAGTACGGCATGGATCTCGCTCTCAAGCGCGTTGCGGAGCACAAGGGTATCGGCGAGTTCTTCGGAAGCGGCGCAAAGAACTGCCTGAGCATGTGGTTCGGCGTTCTGCCCACCGTCATGGCGGTCGGCACGATCGCGCTGATCATCGCTGACTATACTCCGGTCTTCGAGTGGCTCGGCCTTCCGTTCTACCCGCTGCTCCAGCTGCTCGGCGTGCCCGAGGCGAAGGCTGCAGCCGGAACGATGGTCGTCGGCTTCACCGATATGTTCACGCCCGCGATCCTGATCGCCGGCTGCGAGGACGCCATGACCCGCTTCATCGTCGCGGTCATCTCCATCACGCAGGTTCTGTTCCTCGACGAGGTCGGCGGACTGATCATCAGCTCCAAGCTGCCGGTCAATCTCGGCGAGCTGTTCGTGATCTTCCTGGAGCGTACGATCATCTCGATCCTGATCGTCGTTCCGGTCGCGCACCTGCTGTTCTGAGCGTTGTACTTCTAAAAAAACCGGCGTCCCGGTCGTGTGGCTGGGACGCCGGTCTTTTCTTTTGCACTTTTTTCTGCTATACTGGGCGGGAAAAGGAAGGTGCATCATGGTCGAGTCAAAGGAACGCTTCTCCGCCGGTCCGGCGGAGATCAGAGAGGCGTCGGAGCGCACGAAGCGGTTCTTACGCCGCCTTAACCTCAGTGAGCGCGAGGCGGAGCGCCTCAAACGCACGGTGGAAACGCTGCTGCGGCGCATTGCGGAGAGGTATGGGCGCTCGGCGCAATGCGAGCTCGAGCTGGGGCAGAGGCTCGGAAGAGCCTATATACGCATCAGCTATCCGGGCGCGGAGTTCGATCCCACGCTGACCGGACGAGAGGAGGAGGGCAACGCCTGGAGCGAGCGCCTTCTGATCGGGCTTGGCCTCGTGCCGCAGTGGAGCCGCAGACGCGGCGTGAACAGCCTCACGCTTTGCCCGCGCGGAAGAAACTACGGCTCGTGGCTCACATATGCCGCTGCGCTCGCGCTTTCCGTGGTATTGACCCTTGCGCTTCGCACGGATACCGCCGCGACGGTGGGGGGAGCGGTACTTGAACAGGTTTTCGAGACCGTCTGCTCGATATGGCGGGCAGTTGCTGCGCCTTTGCTGTTCACCACGGCGGTCAGCGTTATCTGCGGCGCGGCGGATACCGCGCAGCTCGGCCGGCACGGCAGGGATATGCTTGCGCGCCTTGCGCTGCCCACGCTGCTTTGGGCTGTTTTGGGAACGGCGGCGTCCGCGCTGCTGTTTGGGCTGCGATTTGCGCCCACGCTCACCGCTGCGGCGCAAGTTGAGGAGACCGCGGCATCGGCGCAGCCTGAAATCGTACCCGTGCTGCTTGCCGCGCTTGCGGCCGGAACGGTGATGGCTCTGCTCGGGGGACGCACGGCAAGATTGCGCGAAATGACCGAACAGCTTGCCGAGCTTCTGCGAACGATCACAGAATATGTCTGCCGCCTGACGCCCCTTGCGGTGGTGGCGGCAGTGCCTCTGCTGTATAAGGCCCGCGCTTTTCGTACGCTGTGGAAGCTGCCCATATATTTCATACTGCTGACTCTGGCGGCAACCGCTGTGAAGCTGCTTGCAGTGAGCATACTGCGCCGTATCAGCCTGCCGCCTCTGTTGAAAAGGCTCTCTGGGGCGATGGGCGAGACGCTGAAATGCGTGTCAACTGATTCAACAATTGGGTTGACAATGGACAACTGCGAAAATGAGCTGGGAATATCCCACACGCTTACGCTGCTTGGACTGCCGGTTGGCAACATTCTGTGCCAGCCGTTTGTCGCTGCTGCGCTTACCGCGTCGGCGTGCTTTGCCGCGAGCGTGAGCAGTGTTGAAGCGGGGGTAGCGTGGCTTGCGGAGCTTGCCCTGCTCAGCACGTTTCTTGCAGTCGCGCTGCCCCATGTCCCCGGTGCGCTGCCGTTTGGCATGGCCTTGCTCGTACGGCAGCTGGGACTGCCGGGGGAGAGCCTTATGCTTGTTGCGCCTGTCGGCTTTGTCCTTGAGGCTGCGTCTGCCGCGCTCACAACGGTGTATCTGCGTCTGGAGCTTTTGCTTCTTGAACATGGAGAAAACAGACATACCAAAAAGTAACAATACGTACTGGAACAAAAAGGAATAAATAAAACGCCGTCCTCCCAAACGGGAAGACGGCGTTTTAAAAACACCGTAAAATCAAGTGTTTACTCGCGGTAAGGCACGTTCCAAATGGTGTCGGCGTAATCGCGGATAGAGCGGTCGGCGGAGAAGATACCGCTGCGCGCTATGTTGATAAGCGACATGCGGTTCCACTTCTTGGGTTCGCGATAGGTCTCGTCAACTCTGGAGTGCGCGGCCTTATAGCTCTCGAAATCGGCGAGAAGCATGTACTCATCCGCAGGGCAGCCATCGCCGGAGATCAGGCGGCGGGTGAGGTCGCTGTAGTTCTGCCCGTCGGCAAAGCCGTCGTTCAAAAACTTCATGATCCACTTGAGGTCGGGGCTGTTCATGTAGTAGTCATAGGCATAGTAACCCCTCGATTTCAGCTCGTTTACTTCTTGCGTCGAAAGTCCGAAAATGAAGATGTTGTCGTCGCCGACCTGCTCGTGCATCTCGACGTTCGCGCCGTCCATCGTGCCGATGGTCAGCGCGCCGTTCATCATGAACTTCATATTGCCGGTGCCGCTGGCTTCCTTGCCGGCGGTGGAGATCTGCTCGCTGAGCTCGGAGGC
>JAFZQQ010000339.1 GCA_017620315.1 Oscillospiraceae bacterium
GGATTTTTGCAGCGGACGGCGGCCTCCTCGTCGCAAACGACCGGCTCTCCGCAGGAGGGGCATACCGCGGGCATCTCATAGGGCTTTTCTCCGCCCTTCCGTTTTTCCGGGAGGCTGCGCACGATCTCGGGGATGATCTCCCCCGCCTTCTGTACTATGACCGTGTCGCCGATGCGGATGTCCTTCTCGGTGATAAAGTCCTGATTGTGGAGCGTAGCGTTCGTAACGGTCGTGCCCGCAAGACGGATCGGCTCGACAACAGCCTTCGGCGTAAGCACTCCGGTACGGCCAACCTGCACCACGATGTCAAGCAGGCGGCTGGGCTTCTGCTCCGGCGGGTATTTGTAGGCTATCGCCCAGCGCGGCACCTTCGAGGTGCTGCCGAGCACCTCTCGGTCGGAAAGATCGTTGAGCTTGAGCACCGCACCGTCCATATCGAAGGGCAGCGCCGCGCGCTCGTCATTGAGACGCACGATCTCCGCGTTCACAGCATCCAGACTGTCCGTCTTGAGATACGGTATCGTCGGAAAGCCCTGTGAGCGCATATAGTCGATGGTATCGGTATGCTTATCGAAGCTCTTTCCGTCCGCAAGCTGAAGGTTGAAAATGACGATATCCAGTCTTCTCTGCGCAGCGATCCTGGGGTCCTGCTGACGCAGCGAGCCCGCCGCGGCGTTGCGCGGGTTGGCGAAAAGCGGCTCGCCGATTATCTCGCGCTCGGCGTTCAGTTCGGCAAAAACGGTCTTCGCCATATATACCTCGCCGCGCACGATAAGATGAGGAAGCTTTTCCGGAAGCGTCATCGGCAGGCTTTTGATCGTGCGGATGTTCTCGGTCACGTCCTCGCCGGTACGTCCGTCACCGCGCGTCGCGCCGCGTACAAAGCGCCCTTCACGGTACTCGATGGCGACAGAAAGCCCGTCGACCTTGGGTTCGACGCTCCATTCGACGCTTTTAAGCTGTTCCTTCACCCGGGCGCAGAAGTCCGCGACCTCCGCCTCGTTGAAGACGTCCTGAAGGCTTTCAAGCGGTACCTCGTGACGCACGGGCGCAAAGCTGTTCGACGCAGTGCCGCCTACGTGCTGCGTCGGGGAGTCGGGCGTTATTTCCTCGGGATGCTCCGCCTCAAGGTCTTCCAGCTCGCGCAAAAGACGGTCGTATTCGTAGTCCGGCATGACCGGCGCATCCAAATCGTAATATAGCTTGCTGTTGTACTCCAGTATCTCGCGCAGCTCCTTTATGCGTGCCTTATATTCCACGCTGCCTTCCTCCCTATCCTTTGTTCATCACATATTCTTGCGCGGCATCCGCAATATCATTCGAGTTGAAATATGTATAATTCTCCGGCACCATTCCCACGATAACCGTCTCTGCCACGCTGAAGCTGCCGCTGACACGCGTACCGGTCGAATAGCCCGGCAGGAGAATGCCTACGGAAACGTCGACGACAAGCAGTATCTGGTGCTTGGTCTGGTTTATGCCGGCAGAGGTGAACGCATTCTCAAAATGCGCGCTCGGCGAGCCGACAGACTGCATCATTACCCGAATCGCCGGCCCGCGCCCGGCAAGCAGAGGCGAACCCGTAAGCGTGCCTATCGGGATCGAGAGCTCGCGCGTGTCGACCTCGCTCATGCGTTCCAGTACGCTTGCAAGCACCTCGGATTGCAGGCGGTTGAACGCCGCCATATCGCTTTTCAGCGCAACGATCCGCCCCTCGTTGTCCTTTTCAAGCCGAACAAGGCTGTCGTAATCCGTTCCGCCCTCGTACACGGTCTCGTTCACTGCCTCGGTGACGATGCGTGTCACCGTATTCGCGACCCTCGCTGTCGCAAGGCTCGTCAGTATGGGCTTCAGATGCGACGCGGCGACAGCCGCAAGCGAAACCATCGCGATAAGCAGAGCCGCAAGCCACAAGAGCAGCTTATCCCTTCGTGAAAGCGTCCTGTGCATATACCTGCGCATACGTCCACCTCAAGAAAAACGTATGCCGCAAGGGCTTTTCCCTATTCCGGAAGCGCGTTCACCATCTGCTTGAAGACCTTGCCGCGCTCCATGAAGTTCTTGAACTGATCAAAAGCCGCGCAGGCCGGAGACAGCGTCACCACATCTCCCTTTTCGGCGCGGACGGATGCAAGGTCGACAGCCTCCTGCAGCGTTTTGCACTCAACCATCTCCGGTTCCCCGCGATATCCCTCAAACCCTGTCACTGCAGCGCGGATAGCGTCCGCCGTTGCGCCGCAGAGGATCAGCAGCTTGACATGCTCGACGATCTCAGGCGCCAGCGGCGCGAACGGAATGTGCTTGTCGTAGCCTCCGGCGATCAGGATGACCTTCTCCGGGAATGAGCGCAGCCCTGCAATGGTGCGCGTCGGGCTTGAGGCAATAGAATCATTGTACCATCTTACGCCGCGGCGCTCGCGCACAAGCTCGATGCGGTGCTCTACGCCGGAAAACTCACGAGCGACCTTCCGGATGACCTCGTCCGGGACAAGCCCGTCCACCGCGGCAACAGCGGCGCAGTAATTCTCAACGTTGTGCTGGCCCGGAATGCGTATCTCGGCGGTTTTCAGAACCTCTCTCTCCTCTCCGCCGCGGCGCAGCCATATCGCCCCGTCGCGCACGAAAGCCCCGTCGGCGACCTCGCTGCGCCGGCTGAAAAGCCTTACGCTCGCGGGAGCCTGCTCCGATAAAGCGCGGGTAATATCGTTGTCAAGGTTGAAGATCGCCGTGTCAAGCGTGTTCTGGTGCAGGAAAATGTTCTTCTTGGCCGCAATGTACTCGTCCATATCGCGGTGAACGTCCAGATGGTTCGGCGCAAGATTGGTGATGACGGCAATGTGCGGCGAGCGCGTCATATCCAGAAGCTGAAAGGACGAAAGCTCGACGACCGCATAGTCCTCCGGCGCGATCCTGTCCGCCTCCGCGAGCAGCGGATGTCCAAGATTGCCGCCAAGCCAGACTTTTTTCCCCGCCTCACGCAGGAATTCGGATATAACTGTCGTTGTTGTGGTCTTGCCGTCGCTGCCGGTCACAGCGATGATTGGGCAGGGACAGGCCTCGAAAAACACCTGCATTTCAGAGGTGACCGTGCTGCCCTTTTCCTTTGCCGCGAGCAGTTCCGGCACATCAGGGCGCATTCCCGGAGTGCGGAAGATCACATCCGCTCCGATGTCCTTCAGATAGTTGTCGCCAAGCCTCAGCTCCGCGCCGAGCTTTTCAAGCTTATCCGCTGTCTCTCCGAGTGCCTCGTGCTCCTTTTTGTCGCAGGCGATCACACGCACGCCGTTTTTGCAAAGAAGCTCGACAAGCGGGGTATTGCTCACGCCGATGCCCAGCACTGCTACAGTCTTGCCGCTCAGGTTGCTCAAATACTCTTTGATGTCCATATGTTTCCCTCAAATCCGTTCATTGAATGATTAGTATACAATATATCGCAAAACAACGCGCCTATGACCGCGCGGCGCGCAATAAAAGTTCCGGGATCACCCTTTCGCGCGTGTAATAATACCGCGCCTTTTCCTCGTCCGTCTTAGCAAAAAGGCTCACGCCAACTGCGGAGTTGTCCGATACCACGAGCAGCGCGGCGGCAGGTACCTCCATCAGATCTGCAAACGCATAGAACGCAGCGGTCTCCATCTCGATGAGCTTCGCCCCCGTCGCTTTGATCTCCGGCAGATGCAGATACTCAAAGGAGAATGAGTCCGTACAGAAAACCGGCGCCTTGCCGATCGTGTATCCGCCCTCCGCCGCAGAGGCAATCACTCGCTCGACAAACGCAGCGTCCGGCGGCGCAATACGCCCAAAGGGCACATAGTCCGAAAGCTGATCGCGCAGATAACGGCTCGCGCCCACGCCGTCGACACACCACTCCGGCGTATAGAGCGAGCCAAGCTCGACTCCTGGCGCAAGACCTCCTGCGGAGCCGACAAACAAAAGCGTTTTATAACGCAGCTCCGCGCAAAGCGTCAGATGATCGAGCACGCTGCCCGCTCCCATGTGCGGCGTGATCCACGCAAGGCACACGCCGTCCCTTTCAACCAACCACTCGCTGTCGTTGGGACTGAGATGGAGCGGCGTTACGCAAAACGAATCATCACGGATCACACGCGGCACGTCCCAGGTCGGCGCGACGACAAGCGCGTCATACAACGTTTCAGGGTCAAAGCCGGTGACTTTCGCCGCAAAGTTGATATTGCCGTTATACCGGTGGAACGCAGCAAGCGCGTCGCGCAGCTTTTGCTTCATACCATCCCCCTTTTCTTCTCCTTGGAAGTCTATCATATTTTTCTCTACTTGACAAGCACCCTCGACATACGCTACAATAGACCCCGCGAGTAAGACAGGCAGTCGCGCGGGACGGCCGAAAGGCCGCCATGTGAGGAAAGTCCGGGCTCCGCAGGGCAAGGATAACGGGTAACGCCCGCCGA
>JAFZQQ010000340.1 GCA_017620315.1 Oscillospiraceae bacterium
ACCTACGTCAAGACGCTCGGGCAGGCCGGAAGCGCGGCTCTCATACTCCGCGCGGAGGGCGCGGAAACGGTAAGAATAGATTTCACCGTAAGAAAGGAAGGCTAAGCATGCAGGACAGATCGAGAGTGATCTTCGGCAACGCGGTGTCGCCGAAGGACTATGAAAAGGCGCTGAAGTCAAAGGCGAAATACGCCCGTAAATATGGCGACGACTCCGACGTGAGCTACAGCGCGAAGCTTGTGAACAATCTCTGCCTCTATACCCCGCTGGGCGTGCGCGACATCCGCGTCGCCGAGGGCGAGGGCGACAACGGCTTTGACACGGAAAAGGGCGTCATCGTCGGCAACATCCGTATGGGCTTCGGACACTACCGCATCTCCATCGCGATGGCTTCCGCCGCGCACGCGCTGGGCTATACGCCCTACTGGATGGATCTCAACAGCTACCCCGAGACCACCTGCACCAAGGTCATCGGTGCGCAGAACGATCTGTACTCTCTCGGCTCGCGCCTGTCGCAGAGATTCTTTCTTTTCAACAAGCTGGTGTGGGAGCCGATCAACTACGAGGGCTTCCGCAAGCTCTCCTACAACGCCGCCGACCAGAAAAACGCCGAGCTGATGGCGCCCGTTTTCGCGAACGTGCCAAAGGACATACCCGTTATCGGCACGCACGTCTGGCCGGCGCAGGCAGCCGTCCACGCGGGCATGAAATACGTCGTCAACGCCATTCCCGACAACTGGCCGATGGCGCTCCATCTCTCCGAGGGCAGCGTGCACACCATACAGACGCACCAGTCGTACATGGGATACCGCATACTCAACGGCATGCGCGGCAAGGAGGTCCTGCGGCCCATGCCCGAGGACAGCCTTGTCTACACGGGGCACTACGTCGACCATGAGCTTGTCGCAAACCTTGCGCATGACTGCGAGGCGAGGCTCGCCCGCAAGAAAAACGGCGAGCCTATGCGCTTCCTTTTGACCATCGGCGGCGCGGGCGCGCAGCGCGAGCTGTTCGCCGCGGTGATCAGCCACCTGCTGCCCGCTGTGCGCGAGGGGCGCGCCGCGCTCTATGTCAACGTGGGCGATTACCGCAAGGTCTGGGAGCAGCTCAAGCGCGAGGTCATCGGTCTCGGCGAGCTTTCCGTCGAGCACTTCGACAACTGGCCGGAGACCGTGCGCTTCGCCGCCAACGCGGTGGACGGCAAGGTCTCGGGCGTTCACGCCTTCTACCACAAGAACATCTTCGAGGCGGTATACTGCACGAACCTTCTCATGCGCTCGTGCGACGTGCTGGCGACCAAGCCGAGCGAACTGGCGTTCTATCCGGTGCCGAAGCTCTTTTTGAAACGCATCGGCGGGCATGAAAGGTGGGGCGCAATACACTCCGCCGAGCTGGGCGACGGCACGCTCGAGTGCGAGGACGTGCCGCACACGCTGCAAATGCTCGACCTTCTCCTTGACGAGGAAACGCTGTTCGGCGAGATGATAAAGGCGATCCTGGTCAACAAGGAGGCAGGCGTCTACGACGGCGCGTACAACGTCGTGAAGCTCGCGATGGGCCTGAAAAACAAATAAGCCATGATATACAAAGCAGTTCCCCGCACGGTTTCGCGCCGCGCGGGGAACTGCTTTATAATATCTTTCGTTTACTTGCCGCGCGCCTCCAGCTCGGCGCAGATGCGGCTGTATTCCGCCTCGTCGAGCGTGTATTTCTTCTTGTAGAAGATGTAGGAGAGGAACATCAGCGCGCAGGGCAGCACCGTCATCACCAGCAACAGTCCGAAGGACTGCCCCGGCTCGACGCCGTGGAGAAGCTCGGTGATCTGCTCCGCCTTCTGCTCGGAGGTGATGGTCCCGGCGCTCGCCTCCTGCTCAAGCCCGGCGATGCCGTTGGTGTACTGGATGATGTTGAAGGCGATGTACGCGGCGTTCGCGATGGCGACCGTCAGCGCCGACGCCATCTTGGTGAGGAAGGGACGCAGCGAGGAGATGATGCCCTCGTCGCGCGTGCCGTGCTTGTACTCGTTGTACTCCACCGTGTTCATGATGGAGATCATCATGATGAGATAGAAGCCATACTGGCCGAAGTTCGCCATCATATAGCCGAGCGTGATGATCAGGAACTTCAGATCGAAGCTGCCGAGCTTCACCGCGCCGGTCTGCAGCACGACGCCCGGAAGCAGCATGATGACATAGCCGACGACCGCGATGACCATCAGAATGTCCATCAGCTTCTTGCGCGGGGTCTTGCGGGAGATCGCGGGATAGAAGACCATCAGGAATGCGGTGACCGCCATGCCGAGCATCTGGAACACGGTGAAGAACCCGCCCTCATAGCCGAACTCGACGTAGATATAGGTCTGCCCGACGCCCGCCATCACGATGCCGTTGCCGACCTCCTGCAGGAGGAAAATGAGCGAGATCCACAAAAGCTGGTCGTTGCCGGTGATGGTGGTGACGATCTTCTTAAAGCTGACCGGCGGCACGGGATCGTCGTTATAATTGCGCTGCTCGGTGACGCCGAAAATCGTGAAGGCGAGGAACAGCGGCCCGAGGATCGCGATGATCAGCGCCACGCGCCCGTAGGCCGTGACCGCGTTGCCGCCGATGGCGTTTCCGCCGGCGGTAAACATCGGGATGAACGACGCCGCGATCACGCCGCCGATGCCCGCGCAGAGCGTGGCACGCGAGGTGTATTTGTTGCGGGTGTCGGCGTCGGAGCTGAGCGCCGGCACCATGCCCCAGTAGGAGATGTCGTGCATGGTGTAGGTAATGCTGTAGAGGAAATACATCACGCCGAAGAACCACACGAAGCTCCAGCCCTGAAGCTGCACGTTGAACGCGAGATAGATGACCACCGAGGTCGTGAGTATGCCGATGGCAAGCCAGGGCTTGAACTTGCCCCACTTTGTGCGCGTGCGCTCGATGATGTTGCCCATGATGGGGTCGTTGAGCGCGTCGAACACACGCGCGGCGACCATGATCGCCGTTATGGCCGAAAGCTGCGCCGCCGTGAGCTTGTGAGTGAACAGCACAAAGGTCAGCAGATAGCTTGTCACCAGGTTATAGACCATATCGCGCCCGATCGTGCCGACAGGGAACATGATAAGGTTTCGTTTTACGATTTTTTCGTCTTCCATTTAGCTTCTCCCTTCCGAATTGTGCATTAATTTTATCACACAGTGGAAAAAAGCGCAAGAATAAGTATCCCGGCAAGGAAGTATTTTGTAAAGCAACGGCGCTTTGGCGGCAAAAAGCATTGACAAGTAACCTCCTATTCTCTAAAATCCATGTTGGGATTATTTACTCTTTTGGAGGTGACGTCCATGCTTTCCGAGCCAGGCGGCGTAAATCCCTCAGCTCCTTATCTGACGCCCGAGGACATCCGCAAGCGCAGAAGGAGCCTTGTTTCCGTCTTTCTGCTCTGCGCTGCGTGCCTTTTGATCAACTTTGCGGGCATTTGGCTCGCCTCTCACTTCTCTCTCACGCTCTAT
>JAFZQQ010000341.1 GCA_017620315.1 Oscillospiraceae bacterium
ATCCAGCGCCGCCTCCGCATCCTCAGCGTCGCCGCGCAGCTCCGGCAAAACAAGAGCCGCGTTGTGGCAGAAAGGACAACGAAAATTGCATCCGCCGGTAAATACGGTGCACGCCACCTGACCGGGATAGTCCAACAAAGTCAACTTCTGTAATCCCGCAACGATCATGGCGCCACCTCAAATCGCATCTATTTTACATAATAAAGGCATATTGCGTTCTTGTCAAGGGGTTGACCACAAAATATTGAAATAAAGTTGATCCGCAAAAGACAAACACCCCTAAATGTAGTGGAAGCGGCTGCGGCGAAAAAACGCCGCAGCCGCTTGAGACAAAGCGTAAATGAGGGTTATTTCCCCTCGCGCAGACGGAAAGCAAGAATGTATTCCGCATCGCTGTATTCGTCATGGACGTGGTCGATCTTCATATAGACGTCTATGTATTCGCCGGAGGCGCAGCGCATATGCAGGAACGAGCCGGGTATCTTGCCCTGCGCTATGCTTTCGGTGCTGAGCTCGCGCAGCGTATCGCCGCTTTCGCTGCTCAGCCTGTTCTGGAAGGAGCCGTCGTTCAGCTCCCGCTCAAATTCCGACCTGCTGATGCCCATTTGGTTCCTGAGCCCGTGTACGACGACCTGATATAACCATTTGCCTCCGCGGCGGCGCAGAAACACGATGCTCTCGGACGAGAACTTGGAGAGCAGACGCATCTGGTTTTGCAGCAGCGTGATCTCCGTGACCTCCTGGATCGAGCCGTAGAATATCTTTCCGCTGTCGTTTTCCTCAAGAAAATAGAAGTGCTCAAAGAACCGCCCGAGCGTACCGTCTGTGCGGTAGACGCCGAATATGCCCTCGGTGCCGTTGAGCCTGTCGCGCTCCGCGTTCGCGAGCAGCTCAAGGAAGGGCTGCCTGTCGTTGGGGTGGAAAAACTGCCTGATATCCGTCACGCGCGCAAGAAAGTCCGGCACGTTTACAAGACGGCGGAACTGCTCGTTGTAGCGCACGATGTCAACTTTCTCCTTGCCGTCCCAGCAGTAGAACGCGGCCGCGCCGAGTATGTTGTTGAGCATGGAATCGCTGTAGATGTTCTGATCCATGAACTCGCGAACGCTGAACTGCTGGTTTGCGTGGAAGGAGAAGCCGCCCGTATCGATGTTCTTTTCATCGCCGATGAGCTGCTCAAAGTCGGATACGGGGAGAGGAAAGTGGTAGTAATTGCCCTGAATATAGCGGCAGCCGAGCTTTTCGAGGAAATGCACCTGGTCCTCGCTCTCGACGCCCTCGACGATGATCGGGACAGCCATGGTCTTGGTCATGTTTATGATGGTCTCGATGATGTTGACGCCCTTTTTCAGGTCTATCTCGCCCATGCGCAGGAACTGGGCGTCGAGCTTGATGACGTCCATGTTGAGCGTGCGAAGCATGTTGAGCGAGGAATAACCGCTGCCGAAATCGTCCATCAGGACAAGGAAGCCCTGATCGCGCAGCTTTTGCACCGCGTCGCGAATGGAGAGCGCGTCGTCGACGTAGGCAGACTCGGTGACCTCGATTTTCAGCACGTTTCGCGGCAGCTCGTATTTTTTCAAAAGCTGCTCCATATACGCGGGCACGTCGATGCTGAAAAAGTCGACCCGCGAAACGTTGACAGATACCGGCACCGGCGTGTGGCCGTCCCGTATCCAGCGTTGCAGCCATTCGCAGACGGCCTCCCAGATGTACTGGTCAAGGTCGGTGACAAAGCCGTATTTTTCAAGCACGGGTATGAACCTGTCCGGCGGGATGTTTTCACCGTCGGGGGTGCGCCAGCGCGCAAGCGATTCCGCGCCGACGATGGTGCCCTCGGGAACGGTGCACTGAGGCTGGAGACAAAAGTAAAACTCGCGGTTTTTTATACCGCGCTGGAAATCCGCCAGTATGCGGTACTCACGGTCGGTCTGATCCTGCATGGAGGGGTCGTATTCGCGGATGCGCGTGTGGAAATTGCCCTTTATGCGCCCTCCGGCTATCGCCGCGCGGTCGTGCGCACTGAGTATGGAGCGTCCCCTTATGACGCGGCTGAAGCCGATCGCGGGCAAAAAACCGACAGAGACGCCGCGCGAGACCACAAGCTGATGGATGCGCTCATAAAGACGGAACAGCCCGGTCTCGTCATAAGGCATCAGCATGCAGAAATCGTCCTGCCCCAGATAACCGGCGAGGCCGCCGCAATCCAGCGCCTCAAGCTTCAAAATATCGCCTATCTGAGCGAGCAGCAGATCGCCGGATTCGTGCCCGTACCATTCGTTGAAAAGCTTGAAGTGCTCTACGTCGATGGCGAGAAGCACCCAGTCCTCCTCCCTGGAGCGAACAAGCTCCTCTCCGCAGGAAAAGAAGACCCTTTTGTCCGGGAGACCCGTCAGCTCGTCAAGCCCGCTCCCGGCGGAATAGACGGAGGAGCTGCCGAGCTGCCGATCCTTCTGATTTTGAATGTCAAAGACAAATACCCACAGCTTGCCGTCTCCGAAGCCGAACTGCGCGCCTCCGACGACGATCTGCTCCACCCAGCGCCAGCCTCCGTCGAGCAGCCTGTATCGGAACTGAAGGGAAAGCAGTCCCGGCTTTTCGGCGTTCGCGAGCCTCTCAAGTATGGTGTCGGGATCCATGACTTCGCGTACGATCGGCCTGTCCTCCGGGTGGATCATATTCTCAAGGGAGTATTTGAACAATGCCGAGCTTGTCCCGTCCGGGATGGGAACATAGTATTTACCCTCGACATGGTAAACGTTCTTGCACCGGTCGCGGACGAGATCCATCTCGATAAGCTCGTCGTAATCCGAGCGGTCGAGATGATCGAGGATTGCTTCGGGAGAGCCCATCATGGACAAAAGGTTGATAATGCTTGTACTCATGCCCGGCCTCCTTTCGACCGTCTCTCACTTACTGAAAAATACTTTTGTAATTAGAGTAATTATATTTTACCATGACAACAGGCAAAACGCAATGATTTTAAATGCGGGACAAGCATTTTGCTTTTGAACGGGAAGACCCTCCCGATGCAGCGGGAGCTGTCGGGAGGGCCATATAGGCAGTATCAGTTGTCCGCGCGGTTGTATCCGTTTTTCATGTGCTTGCTGGTTTCGGCGAGAACCTTTCCGAGCGCGGAGATCGTTTCCTCCCTGGCCATTTTGCAAAGCTCCTCATTCGCCTTGCCGCAGAGCGAGAAGTCCTTGCTTTTCGCCATCTTTTCGTCGTATTCGCGCACGATGCGGCGGCCCTTGACGGCGACGGCGTTCTGATAGCGCTCAACAAGCTGCACGCAAGAGGAAAAGAACGGGTCGGCAAGCGCGCCGATGAGCCTGCTGCCCCAGTAGAAGTCCTCGGTAGAGGTATCAAGGGTGACTCCGCTCAGATATTTCGGCATCTTTGAGACGTTGACGTAAACGGGCAGCAGGGCTCCGAAGGTGGTCGAGCCGAAGCAGACCCACTCTATGCCGCGGATCGCCTTGGGGACGCCGGGGCGTATCTGGCATACCGTGGTGACGCCTGTGCGGTTTATGCCGATGGAACGGTATTTGCCGCGCATACCGGTGTCATGCGATATATAGGGGTCATAGGGAGTTCCCTGATAGTGCGCCGAGAGCATGTACTTGACGTCCTCGACGGCGACCTTGCGTTCGGGAACGAAGCTCCAGGGGATATTGTCGCTCTCCGGGGTAAATTCGGCGTTCTCGCCGTCCCAGCGGTGGGTGTGCGGCGTGAGATAGCGGCCCATGAACCACGCTCTCGGCGTGTTGTAGACATGGTCGCTGTCAAGGTGCGAGCCGAATATGTCGCGCGGGCCGAACGTGCCGTTCTGGTTGAGGTCAAGGGCGTTGTCCTTGATAAACTCCCGCAGATCCTTTGAGCACATGTGCGCTTTCTGAGCGCCGAAGGCGTCCTTAAGATCAAAGGCGTCCATCCCGAACTGGTTGGGGTTGACGACGCACACATCGTCGGGGACCCTTCGCGCCATCCAGTGATGGCCGCCGATCGTCTCGAGCCACCATATCTCGTTCTCGTCGTTGAAGGCGATGCCGTTGGACTCATAGGTGCCGTATTTTTCAAGCAGCTCCGCGAGGCGCAGTACTCCTTCGCGGGCGCTGCGGATATAGGGCAGCACGAGCACGACGATGTCCTCTTCGCCGATGCCGCCGGGTACGTCCTTCTCGCCGCGCTTCTTTGCCTTTTTGTATTCGACGAGCGGATCCGCGGAAAGCACGCGCGGATTGGAGGTAATGGTCTCGGTCGCGGTCATTCCGACGTTGGCCTCGTTGATCCCGGTTGCCGCCCAGATGCCGTTCTTCTTGTCGACGCTGGGACAGGCGGTGTAGCGCATGGGCTTTTCCGGAAGCTCTATCTCAAGGTGTGAGATGACGCTTTTGTACTTTTTGGGCTGATCCTTGGGCTCGACGACCACCAGCTTTTTGACGTCAAAGCTGCCGTCGTCGGTGCGCGCTATCATCGTAGAGCCGTCGTTGGAGGCTTTTTTGCCTACCAGTACAGTTGTGCAGGGCATGGGGAAGCTCCTCCTTTTTTCTTGCCGCGCCGGCTTTTTCATTTGCCGCGGGACGTTTTTACGGAGCGGGCACAGCGCCCCGCAAAGCTTATGATAGACCAAAACGGAAAATAAAGCAAGAAAACATCGATATTACTTGAAAAATCATTTTGGTTCAAATATAATATAATTTAAGGTAATATGCGCATTACGGTAAAGCCTGCGATCAAGGATATGAGCAACGGTAAAAAATTCTACGAGAACGAGGGTGCATCGAATGAGCTTACAAACTTCAAACTGCAATCCGGACGAGGCAAGGCTGGAACAAATGAAACGGCTGGGCGAACAGATCCCCGGCGGATTCTTTGCCTACAGGGCGGACGAAGCACAGGAGTTGCTTTATGTAAACCAAGCTGTGCTTGATATCTTTGGCTGCGACACGCTGGAGGAGTTCAGGGAGCTGACGGGCTTCACCTTCCGCGGGCTTGTCCATCCCGACGACCTTGAAGCGGTGCAAACCTCAATAGACAGGCAGATAGCCGACAGCGCGAACAACAACCTCGACTATGTGGAATACCGTATCATCCGCAAGGACGGCGAGATCCGCCGGGTCGATGATTACGGGCGCTTAGCGCAGCTTTCCGGCGGCGGGGTATACTACGTCTTTATTACCGACATCACCGATAAGCGCCGCGCGCAGGAGGATCGCTTCCGTGCGGAGCTGGAGCTTGAGCGCGAGAAGAAGGCGAACGATATCCGCTCTGAGCTTCTGCTCGGCCTTTCAAACGATATCCGCGCGCCGCTGGGCGAGCTGGCCGGTTTTGCCGATCGCACACGCAGCCACATCGACGATCCCGAAAAGCTGAAGATCGACCTTGAGAGCGTGGATGCCGCAAGCAGACAGCTTCGGCACATGGCGGACGCCCTTTATGAAATGAGCAGCGCCGAGTTCGGACGCATTGAGATACAGCGCGAGCCCTGCGACCTTCTGCAGCTGCTGCAGGACGCCGCGGAGCCGTGCCTTGCGGAGGCGGAGAGAAAAGGCGTTGACCTGGTAATCGACGCCGATATCCCCGAGGACGAGGTGCTTGCGGATGCAAAGCGCCTCAAGGGGGTGCTCGTGAACCTGATAGATAACGCGATAAGCTATACACCCACCGGGGGAGAGGTCACGCTCGGCGCGCGCTGCACGCGCGTTCCCGGCAGGAGCTACGCCAAGTATGAGCTGACGGTGAGCGACAGCGGAGCGGGGATGAACGACGAGGTGCTGCGCCGTTCCGAGAGGATACTCCGCTCGGAGGACAGCGTTGGCTCGGACGAGGTTTTGCACGATCTCTCCGTCGACAAAAAGATGCTCTCGATGATGGGCGGAGCTATGACGGTCAGAAGCACCGAGGGAATGGGCACAAGCTTTACCGTCAGCATACCGCTGCAGCTTGCCGCGCACAACCGCAGCGAGCAGTTTGACAGCGCCTTTGAGATGCTTTCGGCTCTTGCCTGCGAGAGCCCGGTATATCTGTACGATCTTCGCACGCAGAGCGCGCGCTTTTCGAGCTCGCTCATCGAGCTTGTCGGCGCGCCGGAGGACGGGCTTTCCGCGGAGGATGGGCTTTATTTCTGGTCGGAGCATATCCATCCGGACGAGAGAGAGCGGTTCATGAATCTTCTTCTTGACGTCACTCAGCTCAAGCGTATGTCCTTTGATATGCGCTGCCGGATGAGGATAAAAAACGGCGCTTACTATAATGTCCGCTTCATCGGCAGCGTGATGAAGGACGCCGAGGGCTTTCCGGACTTTTTCGGCCTTACCGTCAAAAGCGAAGACCTCTCCGAGCTTTCCGACCCGGTCACCGCGCTTCCCAACCGCCACCGCCTGATGCTTGAGCTGCAAAATATCGAGAGCGGAGCAAGGGCCGTGCTGATGTTGCGCCTCGGAATGATCGACAGCATTCGCAGAGCCTATGGCTGCGTGTGCGCGGGCAAGGTGCTCAAGGGCGCGGCGGAGCTGATACAAAACGCGGTGGGTGGCAAGGGCACTGTCTATCACACCGACGAGGCCGAGTTCGTTATCCTTTCCTCCGAGCTGGGCGAGGAGGAGCTTTCCGAGGTGTACGACTGGCTGCGCGTCGCTCTTCATGAGCGCGTTGAGACCGACGGGCTGATCCACAGGCTGAATGTGTCGGGAAGCCTTCTGCTGCTGTCCTCCGAACGCAGACTGAACGAAAGCGAGATCGTCGGATATCTCTCGACCGGGTGCGGAGAATCCGAGCGCAAGCTGCACGGCGCGGTCGTTACAATAGCGGAGGACGATGAGTTCAGCGTCGAGACGCCCGCGGTGACGCGGGAGATACGCCGCTGCCTTGACAATGATTTTGAAAACTTTTTCCTGCTCTATCAGCCTGTGTTTGCGCCGGGGGGAGATATGCGCCCGATCGGCGTCGAGGCGCTGCTGCGCTGGAAAAACGAACAGTACGGAGAGATCAAGCCGGGGCGCTTTCTTGAGGATATCGAGCGCGAGAGCAGCTTCCGCGAGCTTGGCTACTGGATACTTGAGCGGGCGATGACCGACGGCGTCACGCTGCTTCGCGCCGACCCGGACTTCACGGTCTGCGTCAATATTTCTCAGGAGCACGCCGCCGACCCCTATTTTGCCGAGCGCGTGGCGACGATCGCAAACGAGACCGGCTTTCCGCCGGACAGGCTGCATGTCGAGCTGAGCCGGGAATGCCATTCGCTTCCGCCGGACGATCTGCGTATGCTTGCCGCGCCTCTGCGCGAGCTTGGCGTGAAGATAGGCATAGACGACTTCGGAAGCGGAAGCGCGTGGCTTGACGCGCTGTTTGCTCTGCGCGGAGACTATGTGAAGTTCGGCTCAGACTTCACCAACGCGATACTCCGGAGCGAGGAGGACCGCGACGCGGTACACCGCCTGTCGGAGCTTGCGCATGCCTATCACGCCGACGTCTACTTCAAGGCGGTCGAGTCTGAGGAGACCGCGAACGCTCTCGCAGGACTGACGGTACAGGGCGCACAGGGATGGTTCTTCTCCGAGGCGCTGTATTTCGACGAGATACTTGAATGGCTGGGCGCCCCGGGAGAATGACAGGGGATA
>JAFZQQ010000342.1 GCA_017620315.1 Oscillospiraceae bacterium
GGATCACCGCGCCGCGGGCATGGTCTTCAACCTCAAGATAGAGACGGGGGAGACCCAGATGATACGCGCGGTGCTGGAGGGCGTGTGCTTCCATCTGCGCTGGATGCTCGAGTGTCAGGACAAGAAAATAAAGACGGCAAGTGTGCTGCGCTTCGTCGGCGGCGGGGCGCTTTCCGCGGAGACCTGTCAGATACTGGCGGACGTGACCGGACGCGCGGTGGAGACCGTACCGAACACCAAGGACGTCGGCGCCATCGGCGCGGCGATGCTGGTTGCGGTCGGCAGCGGAAAGTTCCGGGACCTTGAGTCCGCGGGCTCGCTGATACACCCCAACCGCCGCTATGAGCCGAACGGACGCAACCGCGCGGTCTACGACCGCAATTACCGCGTATTCCGCAGGCTTTACAACAGCAACAGAAAGAACTTTGCGGCGCTCAACGGCGCGGAGGGAGGCGGAGCGAATGACTGAGGAAACCGCGCGCGCACAGGTCGCGGAGACCGGGCGCATGCTGCTGCAGCGGCAGCTCGTTGCGCGTACCTGGGGCAATTTCAGCGCGCTGACGGACGACGAGCATTTCGCAATCACTCCCAGCGGACTGGGTTATGAGGCGATGACGCCGGAGGATGTGGTCGTCTGCAGCCGGCTTGACGGGATCTGCCGCGGCAGGCGCAAGCCCTCGAGCGAGCTCGGCATACACGCGGCGGCCTACGGACTGCTGCCGAACACGGGCTTTGTCATCCACACACATCAGATCTACGCCACGGCGATCGGGCTCACCGGGCCGGAAAGCCTTGCTCTCAGCGAGGCGGAGCGCCGGGAGCTCGGAGGCGTTGAGTGGGCGAAATACGGACTTCCGGGTACAAAGACGCTCAAAAAGCACGTTGCGGACGCGATGGCGAGAGGCGCTCACACGGTTATGATGGTCAATCATGGCGCGCTCATCTGCGGGCGCGACCGCGACGAGGCGATCGGACGCGCGATGCGGCTTGAAGAGCTGTGCAGCCGCAGCTGCCGGGGCCAGAGCGACGATTCCTCGCATCCCGACACGGAGGTGCTGCTGCAGAGGGTGCGCTCCGGGTATCCCACCGCCGCCGTATGCGATACGCCCGCGGCGCTTGCCTTTGCCGCGCTTCGCCTTCCGCTGCGCGCGCAGCTTGACGATATGGCGCAGATGATCGGCGCGGAGGCGCCCGCGGCAAAAGACGAGTTCGAGGCGCTTCGCCTGATCAAACGCTTCAATGCCGTGCTGCTCGACGGCGTGGGCTTCCTTGTGCACGGCAGCGATGACGACGATACCGAGGCGCTGAAGCTCTTGACGCACAAGGCGGCCGTCGCCGCGCTGCACTGCCGTGCGTCCGGGAAACGCGTCCGGCTGAGCGCGGCGGATATCGCGATCATGCGGACGTTCTATCTCAAAAAATACTCCGTCAGGAAAAAGGGGTGAGAGCGTGGATCAGAACAGAAAAAAAGAAACGCTCAGAGCGATAAAATTCACGCTCTTTTCCGCAAGCGCCGGCGTGATAGAGCTCGCCTCGTTCGCGCTGCTCAACGAAACGCTGCATCTTCCGTATCATGTGAGCTATATCACGGCGCTCGTGCTCTCGGTGCTCTGGAACTTTACGCTCAACCGCAAGTTCACCTTCCAGAGCGCGAACAACGTGCCGAAGGCTATGCTGCTTGTTGCGCTGTTCTACTGCGTGTTCACGCCGCTGACCGGCTGGCTGGAGCATTTCTACACGATGACGCTCGGATGGAACGAATACGTTGCGACGATACTCAACATGGCGCTCAATTTTGTGACGGAGTATCTCTATGACCGCTTTGTCGTGTTCCGCGGGAGCATAGACACAAACGACGTTGCAAGGAAGAAGGCCGAAAAAGAGGAGGAACGGAAATGAACAACTGCGGAATAAGCCGCTGGGACGACCCCGCGCAGATCAACGCGAAGCTCAAGGCGCTGACTGACCAGCCCATCTGGGAGGTCACAGACGAGTATTACAACAACACCGTTTTGAAGTATTACGACGAGAAATGCAAGGCGTCCCGCGCCGTCTACGAGGAGTCGAAAAACTACATCCCCGGCGGCGTGCAGCACAACCTTGCCTTCAACAAGCCCTTTCCGATGTGCATGGCGCGCGCGGAGGGCGCGTACCTCTACGACAAGGACGGCAACCGCTACATCGACTTTTTGCAGGCGGGCGGCCCGACCATCCTCGGCAGCAACTATCAGCCCATACGCGAAAAGGTCATCGAGCTTTTGAACGAGTGCGGTCCGGTGACGGGGCTGCTGCACGAGTCCGAGCTGATGATAGCCCGCGAGATAAACCGCCATATGCCAAACGTCGAGATGTTCCGCATGCTCGGCAGCGGCACCGAGGCGGTGATGGCGGCGCTTCGGATCTCGCGCATCACCACGGGTCACAAGCATATTATAAAAATCGGCGGAGCGTATCACGGCTGGTCGGATCAGATGGTCTACGGCCTCAAAATACCGGGCAGCCGCGCGCTGCTGGAATCGCATGGCATCCCCGGAGGTGCGTTTGAGCTGACGGACGAGGTCCGCCCGAACGACCTTGAGATGCTTGAGGACGTTTTGAAGCGCAACCGCATCACCTGCGGCACCGCCGCGGTCATCGTCGAGCCCGTCGGGCCCGAGAGCGGCACGCGTCCGGTCGCGAGGGATTACAACGCGGGGGTCCGCGCTCTGTGCGACAAATACGGCGCGCTGTTCATCTTCGACGAGGTGGTCACGGGTTTCCGCGTGGCGCTCGGCGGCGCGCAGAGCTATTTCGGCGTCGTGCCCGACCTGACCGTGTTCGGCAAGATCGTCGCGGGCGGCTATCCCGCGGCGGGCGGCGTCGGCGGCAAGCGTGAGTATGCGCAGCTTATGGCGGCGGGGCTCGCAACGGGGAAGCACCGCGCCTACGTCGGCGGGACGCTCGCGGCGAACCCGCTCTCCTGCGTCGCGGGTTATACCGCCATCCGCGAGATCGAGCGCACCAACGCCTGCGAGATCGCGGGACAGATGGGAGATAAGCTGTGCGACGGGCTCAAGGCGCTGCTTGACAGGTATGGCCTGCCGTTTGTCGCCTACAATCAGGGCTCGATCGTGCATCTGGAATGCACCGGCGCGATGAGCTTCGACTTCTCGTCGCACAATTTTGCGAAGTCCGCGCTCGGACTTTTGAAGCACAAGAAGATGATGTACAGGCGCAAGGACTCGATGGAGCGCATGGGCGCGGCGTATATGGCGAACGGCATCGTGACACTTGCCGGCAGCCGCCTCTACACATCCCTCGCCGATACCCCGGAGATCATCGACGAGGCGCTGAACCGCTTTGAAGAGGTCTTCCGCCACGTCGCGAAAACCAAAAAAGCATAAAAAAACCGGCTGCGACAGCAGCCGATTTTTTTATGATGTAATTACGGCTTCGCGGTGCCGCAGCCGGGGCAGAAGGCGCCGTCGTTGACCTTGCCGCATTTCGGGCAGGTCCAGGTGCCGGGCGCCGTGAGGGGTTTGCCGCAGCTCGAGCAGAACGCCGAGCCGGGAGCCACCGGCTTGCCGCAGTGCGGGCAGAACGCGCCGCCCTGAGCACTCTGCTGCGCCTGCTGCTGCGCGCCCATCTGATAGAGCTGCTGGGCGGTGCCATTGCCCATGTTCTGCACCATGCCGACGCCCATGACCGCGCCGACGGCGCCGTTCGGATTGTTCGCGGCGTCCTTCATCGCGTCCACGGTGCCGCCGACCATATAGCCGCCGCCGAGGGACGGGTCGCGCAGGGAAGCGGCGCGCTGGAGCTGCTTGATCATGTCCTGATCCTCTTCGCTCAGCGTCATGCTGGAGATACCGAAGGCGACGATCTCAATGCCGCGTCTGTCGCGCCACTCAGAGGAAAGCTCGTCGTTGAGCGCCTGAGCAAGCTCCTTGGTGTGGGCGGGGATCGCGCTGTAGCGGATACCCATGTCGGAGATCTTCGCAAGAGCGGGCTGCAGAGCGGTGAGCAGCTCGGTCTTCATCTGGCTTTCAATGCGGTCGCGGGTGTACTCGCCGTCGAAGTTGCCGCAGACGTTCGTATAGAACAGGATCGGGTTCGTCACGCGGATGCTGTACTCGCCAAAGCACTTGACCGCGGTGTCGAGATCGAGGCCGATGTTCTTGTCAACGATCCTGAACGGAACGGGGGAAGCCGTGCCGTACTTGTTGCCGACGAGCTCCTTGGTGTTGAAGTAATAGACGCGCTGGTCGTTGGGAGCCTGACCGCCGAAGGTGAAGCGCTTGCCGAGCTGCGCGAAGACCTCCTTGATGCTGCTGCTCAGATTGCCTGAGAACAGCGAAGGCTCGGTGGAGCAGTCGTAGGTGTACTCGCCCGGCTCGGCGCAGATATCGACGACCTTGCCCTGCTCGACGATCGCCATGCACTGACCGTCCGCGACCGCGATAACGGAGCCGTCGGAGATGATGTTGTCGGTGCCCTTGGTGTTGCTGCTGCGGCCGGAGGTGCGCTTGATGCCCTTTACGGCAAGCACGTCCTCGGGGAGCGCCTCACAGTAAAAGTATTCCTTCCATTGATCCGCCAGAACGCCGCTGACGGTGCCGAGTGCTGCTGAAATAAGTCCCATTTTTTGTGTTCTCCTTTCTGATTATGAACTGTTTTTACTGGGATTGCTTTTTGGGCTTTTCTCTCTTTTCGGTCTTGCTGAAAAGGAACAGGTCACGGCTCGCACCCATGCGGACGCTCTGCTCCGAGAGATACTTTTTTGCCTGGCGCTTCTTCGCTATATTGCTCATCGACGCCTTCATCGAGCCGGCGCGCAGCCAGCCGATCAGCAGGCCGAGCACCGCTGCAATTGCAGTGCCGACCGGGTGGAAAGTCCTGCCGCCGAACAGAAACACAAGCACCGCGAGGATCAGCGCGGCGACCAGAGAGCCGACGGCGAGCTCCTTGTTGTAAGCGCCCTTGTCCACCGGCAGCGAGCCGGCGACCTGACCGGTCTGGCCGTTCATCGCGAAGCTGTAGGTCTTGCCCTCGAATTTGGTCGAGAGCATCCAGACCGGCAGCATGGCGTACTCGGTTTTGGTGCCGCTGATGCGGATCGCTTCGCTCTTTTGCGTGATCGTATCATAACCTTCGCGCGCCGCTTCGTCCATCTTGTCGCGGAAGGTGCTCAGCACGCGCTCGCTCGCGCGGGGCTGAGCCTGCTGGGCGGTCACGTCGAAACGGTCGGCGAGATAGCCGCTGAAGTACGCCGCGTCATAGGCGACGCCCTTCGAGGTGTCATAGGGCTCAAGAGAGTCCATCGTGTCGTTGTCCATTTTGGTCGAGGCGTCCACGGGAATGTGGCGGAAGTCCATTTCGCCGCTGCGTACCACGCGGTAGGAGTCGGTTTTCTCATAGGAAAAGTTCGCGTCATCCCAATACTTGCTCTTCGTGCCCTCAAAGGTCACGGAGCCCGAGGCGTGGCAACTCATCAGCCAGAAGGGCACATAGAGCCCGGTCATGTTTTCGATGCGGTTGCCATCGGTAAAGCTGCGAGGAAGAAGTTTTTTGCCGCGGTAGAACTCACGCAGCGCCTGCTGAGCTTTTTTGCGGTCTACGGTGAACGGAACGACCAGATCCGGCCGGTACATACCGTCGAAGGACTGCGAGATGATCGCGTTGTTTCCGCAGTAGGGGCACTCTGTCGCGGCGGTCTTCTCATCCGCCACCATCTCCGCGCCGCAGGAACTGCAGCGGTAGCCGCTCACCTTGCCGTTCTCGTCGGTGATGAGTGTGGGCGATGTGCTCGACCACGTCATGTCGGAGGAGGCCGCGTCCTCCTTTTCCGCCTCCTGAGCCGCCTTTGCCTGTTCAACGGTGAAGCTTGCGCCGCAGTATTCGCAGGTCAGCTCGCCGGTGCTTCCGCTGAAGCTGAGCGCCGCGGTACAGCAGGGACATTTGAAGCTGAGAGTGTCTGCCATCGTATCGTCTCCTTTGTATGTAAAATGGATGATCTCAATCCTCAGGGACAAGAAGCTGAGTTATCGCGCCGTCCTCGTCGGTCACGACCTTGAATTCGCACATCGGATACCCGGGACTGCGGCAGGAGGCAAGAAGCTTTGCAGCCTCCTCCGAGGCGATGCGGTACGGAAGACAGGGCGCGCCGCTGATCGCGCATCGGATCGCCCCGCCGCCGGGATAGCTGTCGACCTCCCGGACCTCTCGCAGCCACACGACGCCGTCCTCGGCGTCATAGCGCGCCGCGATGGCATAGAACCCAGCGTTTCTGCGGCGTGCGCCGGCGTCGCCCATGCCTTCGCTGCGGCGGAGCGTAAAGCCGTACTGCCATTCGCTCTCCGCGTCGGGAAGCAGCTTGTCGAGCGAACCGTCGCCGTTGTTTACCTGCGTTAAGCGCAGCAGCTCCTCACCGTCCGTGCGGAAGAAGGTCATCAGATAATCTCCGCCGGTCTCCAGACCGGAGAGCGCTGTGATAACAGCTTCGTCCTCCGGGTGCAGACAGAGAAGGTCGGAGGCGCCCCAATCGTCGGAGTAGAGCCATTCAAAGCTCGTGCCGAGCTGCCAGAAATCCTCGCCCGTTTCAATCAGAAGGCCGTCCTCCTCGGTGAAGCGCAGCGTCGCGGCGATCTCGCCGGTGAGAGGAGAGTAGTAAAGCCAGGTGCCCGGCAGCGCGCGGGGCTCGCCGTTGGCGAGAAATTCAGAGAGACCGGGCAGAGGCGCGGCGTTGAGCATCAGCGTCGGATGGATCAGCTCCTCGGTCTCAAGATGGAGATAGTTGTCCTCACCGAAGATGTAAGAAGCGGATTCACCGTCCTTGCTCACACTTACGCGCAGCTCGCTGTGCCAGGGCAAGGAAGCGCGCAGCGCAATGAATTCGCCGCGGTTTATCATGCCGTCGTAAACGGTCTCGCCCACGGGAAACGCGCCTTCAATGCGCGCCAGATGCGTCATGCCGTCGTCGTCGGGGACGCGTTCGATGCGGACGCGGACGCCGTCCTCTAGCGCGCGCAGCTTCGTCCAGAACCAATAGTTGTCCTCGTCGGTCTCCCGGCGCTCCAGCGGCAGGGTTGCCGCCGCGCCGGCGAGCAGGGACTCCGGAACGTCGAAATCGATCGCCAGCAGCGTTGAGGGGGACTTGACGGAAATGGAGACAGCGCTGCCGTCGCGGTCGAGCTCGAGACACACTCTGCCCGCGCTCGGCTGCTCGGGTATCTCGTAACCGTAATAGCTTGCATTGCCTATGTACTGCCTGTAGATCTGCCCCTCCGCCTCGGGCGATCCGTCGTCCTTTACGCAGTTCGCGGCGATGGGGATGGCGAAGGTGTGATCCGCCTCGCCGTAGGCGTACATGTATTCGCTGCCCTCAGGAACACACTGCCTCCAGAGCAGGGTGTCGGAGCCCTTGATGAACCATACCTCGCCGTAAAGCTCGGCGCCGTGATCGACCGAGGCAAGCTCGCGAATGCTCCCGTCGCCGTCAACAGCGAGGTAGAGCATGTCGAGCAGAGCGTATCCGTCGCGCCAGCCGAGGGAATCCAGCGGCGAAAAATGCGCGCAGGCAAGGGTGACATAGGCGGTATCGCCGATCGTTTCCATGTGTTGGACAATGCGGCGATAGCCGACGCCGTCCGTAAGCTGCGGGGCAAAGCGCTCGCTCATGATATGCCACGAGCCGTCGCGCCAGACCTCGAGCGCGCCGTCCTCCTCGCCCCAGCCGATGCGAAGCTCTCCGGGGAGCGCGGGGACCATGACGGCGCCGCCGTCCTCGCCGACGGCAAGCCGGAGTATCGAACCGTCCCTTGACTCTCCGGAATCCAGCTCGCGCACACTGTTCTCGCGCCCGGGCTCAGCCTCAATGAAGGAATATTCGCTGAGGTAGTGACTGGTTCCGGCGTAGCGCCCTATGCCGAGCGTGACCTTGCCGGAGGCGGCGAGAAAGCGGTCGACCTGTACGTCGTAGAACGCGGAGGCGTCCAGCGCGGAGGGGATCGCGCCGAGATCGAGCGTCCTGCCCTCGGGCGTGATCTGCCTGAGATGCAGCGTACCGTCGCCGCGTTCGCCGGTCTCTATCATAAAGAGCCCGTCGTCCGTAAGCCCCGCGAAGGACAGAGGGACACGGTTGTCGGCGGAGCCGAACACTGACATGCCGCGATAAAACGTGTATATCGTGTGGTAAGACTGCTCGTCGGCGTATTCCTCGACCGCCAGAAGCCCGCTGTCGGTCAC
>JAFZQQ010000343.1 GCA_017620315.1 Oscillospiraceae bacterium
ACAGTACGGAAAGACGGTCGGACACATACAGATACACCCCGTCAAACACGGGCAAGAAAAACGACAACGACTGGATCAGCTGGGTGATCATCGGCCTTCTGTTTGTCAGCGGCTGGGGCTGGTGGATAGGCCTTATACTGCTGATCAACAAGCTCAAGGACGACAAGCGCCGTCCGATGCAGCGCAGCTATACGACGACGCGCACCACGACGACCACGACAACGACCACCACCAGTCAGACCGAGCGCACCTCCGGCGTGCGCAAGACCCCTCAGCGCACGGTGACAAGGGAGACGACCTCCAGGGTGACAAACGCGGCGCAGAGGGTGACGAGATCCCCACGCGACACAAACAAGAGCTCAAAGGTGCTCCAGATCGTCGGTATCGTGATGATGGCGCTCTTTGGCATAGGCTTTGCCTCTGAGATCGGAAATATTTTCAACGGCGGGATCAACTGGTCGGACCTTTTCTCCACGGTCGGTTTTCTTGCCGGCGGTGCGACGATGTTCTTCGCCGGACGAAAAATGCAGAGCCGCCGCAACCGCATCGACCGCTACAAGGCGTTTATGGGCGAGCGCGACTATGTGAAGATCGAAGAGCTGGTCATGATCACCGGCAAAAAGCTCTCCGTCGTGCAAAAGGACGTCGACTATATGCTCCAGAAGAACATGCTCGGCACTGGCGCGTTTTATGACGCGGGCCACGGCATCCTGTTCCGCAGCGCGGACGCCTATCAGCGATACCTCCAGGAGCGCACGAAGAAGGAGAACCTCACGCCGAAGGAGGCGACAGAGGGCTATTCCGGCGCGCTGCGGGCGATCCGCGACGCGAACGACCGCATACCCGACCCGGTTTTCTCCGAGAAGCTGGATCACATGGAGGAGATAGCCGGAAAGATATTCAGAGAGGTCGAGGCGCATCCCGAAAAGCAGAAGCAGGCGTCGACCTTCTTCGACTACTACCTGCCCACCACGCTCAAGCTGTTGAGCACCTACACGGAATTTGAGGAAGCAGGCATCGAGGGCGAGAACCTTCATCAGGCGAAGCGGCGCATAGAGTCCATAATGGACACGCTGCTTGAGAACTTTGAAAAGCAGCTTGACGAGCTTTACCGCAGCGAGGCAATGGATGTGGACGCCGACATCCGCGTGATGGAAAGCATGCTCGACCGCGATCTTTCGAGCGTGGAGCGTGATTTCGGCATCGGCGGGCCGAACGGCAGCGTTGCGACGCAGCGTCAGGAAGAAATAATGTAAAGGCAGGGGGAGATTGACATGGGCGATCTGATGCAGCTCGATACCATGGCGTTCTACGGCGGCAACCTGTACGACGCCTACACCTACTTCGGAGCGCATCCCGCAAAGCGCGACGGGCGCGACGGCTGGCTTTTCCGCACCTGGGCACCGAACGCCAAGGCGGTTTCCGTCGTGGGCGACTTCTGCGGCTGGGATCGCGGAGCGTGGCCGATGTACCGAAACGAGCACAACATGTGGGAGATCTTTGTCCCGGGGCTTTTGGAGTATGACGCCTATAAGCTCGCGGTCACGGGGCCGAAGGGCGACGTTACGCTCAAGGCCGACCCTTACGGCTACCACGCGGAGACCCGACCGGGCACCGCAAGCAAGCTGTACGACCTTGCGGGTTATGAATGGCATGATGAAAAGTGGATCAAAAAGCGGCGCGAGAAGCAGGTCTATGACAATCCGCTCAACATCTACGAGGTGCATCTCGGCTCGTGGAGACGGCGGGAAAACGGGGCTTTTTACGACTACCGTTCAATTGCCGACGAGCTTTCGGAGTATTGCAGCGACCTCGGCTATAACTGCGTCGAGCTGATGCCGGTGACGGAGTTTCCCTTCGACGCCTCCTGGGGCTATCAGGTCACGGGCTATTACGCCGCGACCTCGCGCTACGGCACGCCGAAGGACTTCATGTACTTCGTTGACAAGATGCACGAGCACGGGATATCCATTATCCTCGACTGGGTGCCCTCGCATTTCTGCAAGGATACCCATGGCCTGCGCGACTTTGACGGCACGAGCTGCTATGAGTACGAGGACCCCCGCAAGCGCGAGCATCTGAGTTGGGGAACGCGCGTGTTTGACTACGGGCGCGGCGAAGTAAAGAGCTTCCTGCTCTCCTCCGCGGCGTTCTGGATCAAGGAATTCCACATCGACGGCATTCGCGTGGACGCGGTCGCCTCGATGCTGTATCTGGATTATGACCGCCGCGACGGCGAGTGGTCGCCCAACCGATACGGTGGGCATGAGAACATAGAGGCGATCGAGTTCCTGCGCGAGCTGAACCGTATGGCTTTCTCGATCGACCCCGGTCTTCTCATGGTCGCCGAGGAATCGACTGCGTGGCCTCTGGTCACACGCCCGACCGACGTCGGCGGGCTTGGCTTCAACCTCAAGTGGAACATGGGCTGGATGAACGATATGTGCCACTATCTGAAGCTGGACCCGTGGTTCCGCCAGTTCCACCACAAGGATATCACCTTCTCGCTGATGTATGCCTTTTCCGAGAACTATGTGCTTCCCATTTCCCATGACGAGGTGGTGCACATGAAGGGCTCGCTGCGGGGGAAGATGCCGGGCGACGACTGGGGCCAGCTCGCGAGCGTGCGCGGCTTTACCGCGTATCTGTACGGACACCCCGGCAAGCAGCTCACCTTTATGGGCGCCGAGCTCGGACAATGGCACGAGTGGGACTTCGCCAACGAGATCGACTGGTACCTGCTGCGCGAGAACAAGGA
>JAFZQQ010000344.1 GCA_017620315.1 Oscillospiraceae bacterium
CGCGCCAGAGCCTCGACCACGTAACCGCCGACGCCGCCCAGCCCGAACACCGCCACGCGCGACGCGCGCAGTCTCTCCATCGCCGCTCCGCCCAGCAGCATCCGCGTACGGCAATACTGGTCCATAGGCCCTCCTGTTCCGCTCCGCCCCGAAGGCGGAAAATTTTTTTGGGAATCTTGCAAATTTCTCTTGACACCGCAGGGCTTTCTCCGTATAATAATTGTGTTGCGCGTATGGCGCATCCGGGTGTAGCGCAGCTGGTAGCGCGCTTGGTTCGGGACCAAGAGGCCGTGGGTTCAAATCCCGCCACTCGGACCAGAAAAAAGGCTTGAAATCGTAAGATTTCAGGTCTTTTTCTTATTTTTCTTTGCCAAAAATTTTGGCGTTTTGGTTTCGGCGCACATTTTAGGAGCACAGCCTCCAAAAGCGGGGAAAAAACGTGCGCCCGCTCCGGACGCCGCCTTTGCGATCCAGGCTTGCGCCGTTACGCCTTTTTTCGGATGAGCAGCGTGTTTGCAATGCATTCCGAGGCTTCCACTCTTGCCCTGTCGATGAGGTGGGAGTATCTGTCGCTGGTCGTGGAGACCTGCGCGTGGCCGAGCTGCTTGGATACGGTGACGATGTCTGTGCCGTTGGCAATCAGTACGCTTGCTACCGTGTGGCGGAAGGCGTGGGGGTTGATTGGCGGAAGCCCGTGGCGGTTCGAGAACTTTCTTGTCCATGCTGTAATGCTTGAGGGATTCATCGGTTCACCGGTTTCCTGCGTGAAGATATAGCCGGTATCTTTCCAGCGGTCGCCGCACTTGATCCGCTGCTCGGCCTGTGCCGCGCGGTATCGTTTCAGCATAGTGACTGTTTCATCCGGAACTTTCAGATAGCGGACCGTTCTTGTTTTGGTAGATGTTTCGTAGATTCCTAATTTCTTAGAGTAGCAGACATTGGCGCTGATTTCAAGCACCGCGTTTTCAAAGTCGACCTTTGACCATTTGAGACCGACGATCTCACCTCTGCGGCAGCCGGTTACGATAAGCAGATGGGCGATCATCTGCCACTTGAGCGGCTCGGCATCCAGCGCCTCGAGGATATCCGCGACCTGATCCGGCTGGAAGTAATTCGGATCGGACTGCGAGGATCTTGGAGGTATGACCTTGTCCGCCGCGTTATAAGGGATCAGCATTTCCCGCTCTGCCATTCCAAGGACGGTGTGGATCAGTCTGTGGTGCTCCAAGATGGTTTTGTCGGAGAGCGGCTTCATGTCTTTCCGCAGAGTGAAGAGATCGCCGACTCTACATTCCAGGGCGTCTGCTATCGCGCGGGCTTTTTCTTCTGTGATAGCTTCGCCGCGGCAGACCTTTGTTATAGTTGGATTGGATGTGTGGGAGGCGATTGCGAGGCGCTCCTGCGACATTCCGGCCGCTTTCATCGCCTCCTTGATCGTTGGCTTCGCCACGGCCTTGACGGCCGTTTCACATACGGCCTTTGTTTGCAGAGCGCGATAGAACATATTCAGATGCTGCGGCCGGATATCGGTCAGCTTCATTCCGCCAATCGACCGATTGATCCTTTTGAGCAGGAACTCATATTCTGAGATCGTATTCGGCTTGACGCCGTTCTGCGCCTTGATCTCCATTACATACGCCGCATACTCCGCGAAGGTCTGGCGGTTATCCACGACATAGCCGAGGTCGATGCTTTGCTCGAACTCGAATGCGACTCTTTGCGCCTCTTTCTCAGCCTTGCGCGGCGTCATGTCTTGAGGCGGCGTCCACGTCTTATAATGGCGGATCTGCTTTCCAAAGTCATCTCTCCCTCGCGTGACGATGATTTTATAGGAGACGCCATTTTTCTTTTCTATCTTCTGAATGTTTGCCATTGTCTGCTCGCTCCTTTGCTATGGGCTTGCGGATGCCGGTTTTACCCGATCATGCGGGCGTCGGCAGTCGTTCCGCAGCGGTTCGGGGTACCCGTGGTCAGGATTGCAACGATGTTGTCGTAGTTGACGTATGCTTTCTTTCCGACGAACGCGGCGGCGACCACGCCTTGCTTGACCCAGGTCCGGAGCGTATTCTCGCTGATGTGATAACCGTCTGATACCAAGCTGCGGTGCATCTCGCGGATGCTTCCTGTTTTGTACTGCATCGTTTTCCTCCGTGAATGAGAGGGCTTGGTATCGTGTGCCCCGCGCTACAGGAAGTACGTTCCTTCAGCGACACACAATATCAAACCCTCGACTGAATTGCTATTACCAAACCTAATGAAGAATTAAGCGAATCATTGGGCAAAAAGCTGTCAGCGTCTTATCCTATGATCTTGGGATCGTCGCAGCCCATACTGATCGTCACCGCTCTGTCCACCTGGCGCATCGCGCCGGGGAGCAGCTGCCCGACAAAGTCCAGCAAGCGGGACTTGTCGATGGTCCTGACCTGCTCCAGCATGATGATGGAGCGACTGTTCATGCCTTGCACTCTGCCCACGTTGACGTGGGTGGGCAGATGCGCCTTGGTCTGCCGGGACGTGATCGAGGCGACGATCACGGTGGGGCTGTATTGGTTTCCGACGTTGTTTTGTATCACCAGCACGGGCCGGACGCCGTCCTGCTCCGAGCCGATGGCAGGGCGCAGGTCGGCGGAGTAGACGTCGCCGCGCCGGATATGTCGTTCGTTCATGACTGCCCTCCGTGGTCCGCGTGGAGCCGCTCCGCGATGGGAGCGGCTCCCGTGGATCGAGATAGGAAGAAAAAATGAGAGTTCGCTTGTATTCGTCGCTACTTCCCCAAGCGGTAAGGCGTACAGCTAAACCGCGGCGGGCGCCGCGCTCCGGGAATCTCACCCCTCCGAGGATCTCTCCGAGCCGCCCTCATTGCTTGAACCCTGCGACGCAAGCCTCGCAGGAGCTGTGACTGGACGGGGGTACCATTGTAGACGAAAGAGGTCTTGGCGAAACAGCCTGCCAAAGCTGCTTTTGGATGGACGGGAACACGCTTTGCACCTTGTATGGCCGTCGTTTTACGGAGTCCGTTGATGCTCCGCAGGTGGTCTTGGCGCGCCCTCCGCGTCGCTCGCTCAATCGCTGATGTTATTTAGCTGCCGGATATTCAGTTGCGTTTATTGTAGCGAACTCGGAGAGAAAAAGCGTTAGCGTAAACGACAACATTGCATGGTTTTGTTGTCGTTTACAACAACATTTCAGAATTATTGGCTCCCATCTTCCGTGAGCGCCAGACCATCCAGCATCGCGCATATGTATCGCAGCGACGTCCTGCGCTGCTCCACAGACTGCTTCTGCAGCCGATTGTAAATCTGCGGTAGCAGATCTGCGCTTCCGTCGTTCAAAAAACGATTTGGGCACAGCTTTGCCGGAGTCGTATGCAATGCATCGGCAATTTGCAGCACACGATCCAGCCTCGGAACCCGTTCGCCATTTTCAATGAGGGATAGGGATGACTTGTCACCGTTGATCCGGTTGGCAAGCTCATCCAGAGAAATGTTCAGTTCCTCTCTGCGTGCCCTGACCCTGCGGCCAAATTCTGCGATGTCTTTTTTATAATCAACGCCATACTGCGTATCTCTTTGCTTTGATATATGTTTAGGCATGATGCCGTTATCCTCCGTTACCGAAATATGTGTTGGTCAGATTTCGGTAGCGGGGCGGGCCGCGCGCGAAGCGCCAGAAAGCGCATCTGTTCTTGGTTAATCCGCCGAAATTTTCATTTCCAGCGCTTTCCCGTGCGGGAGCGTCAAAATACGCGGACAAAAAAATACCGTTCTCGACACTGTTCCCTAAACTTCGATAGGGGATACTGTCGAAAACGGTATATAAAATTGAGGGCGCGGAAGGCCACTTGGCTTTCCGCACCCTCACAGGTGGTATTATTGACTTTTCACTCCCGCGTTTCTCCCAACCGGGCGGGGCGGTTGTACGTCCAGTCAATCACATCGCCTACTCTTGTCCCATCGTCCGGTACCTCCTTTGCCGGAGTAGGAGCGTGTTGCGTTTACTTTGCTACTTTCTCGCAGAATCTTTCCGTGATCGCGGCGATCTGAGCGCGCGTGGCGACGCCTTGCGCGTTCAGAATAACATTGCCGTTGCCGTCCGTCGTGCCATTGATGATGCCAACCGCGACGGCCCATTCCATCGCCTCACGCGCCCAATCCGAAACACCGTCCGCGTCGGAGAACGTGGCGAGATCGGCGCGCGCCGAGGTGTCGTAGCCCTTGACCTTCGCGTAGTTGTACATCATCACGATGTCCTGCTCGCGCGTGGCGGGCGCGCTTGGGTCGTGCGCGGCAACGCCGTCCGTGACGGCAATCTCTGCCGCCCAACCGTCGGCGGCGCTCCACCATGCCTCGCCCTCGGCGGGAGCGACAAGTGCGTTGCCGTCGAGGTTGTAGAGAATCTGTTCCATCATGCCCTGCGTGGTATCGGCATCCGGCGCGAAATCACCGTTACCGACGCCGTTCATTACCTCACGGGACGCCGCCCATGCGACGTTGCCCGCGTACCACTCGCTGCCGTTCACATCGTTGAAGCTCTTGGTGTTATCCACGATCTTGACCGTTGTGCTGCCGTCGAGCGTCAGCACAACGCCGTTCTCGCCGGTGGTCGAGGTCTTGACGATCTCCTCCGTGCCGTCCGCGTTCACGATGACCGCGACGGTGCCGGGGGTGAGGTTTTCGACGGGTATCTCGACCGTCGCGGGATTTTCCGCGCTCACCGTTTCGGGGAGCGTGACCTTGACCTCTGCCGCACTCGCGGCGTCGTTCGTCGCCTTGACCTCGACGGGGAGCGTGACCGCTTCGCCCTTTTCGGCGGCATTGCTGATCGCCTCCGCGCTCGGCGCGGCCTCGGCGCTGACGGAGTTGCCCTGCGCGTCGGTCTTGACCGTGCCGGTGGAGCCGTCCGCCGCTTTTTCGGTGGTCGTGGCGCTGCCGTCCTTCGCCGTGGTCGTGGTGGTGGTCGAACCGTCCGTCGCGGTCATCGTGAACGCGGACGGC
>JAFZQQ010000345.1 GCA_017620315.1 Oscillospiraceae bacterium
GACGGATGAGTACCAATCCTCGAAATACGCGCTTCGCGCGTATTTCATCGGAAACTCACCCACCGCGCTACGCGCGGTCCCCCCTCCCTTTCAGGGAGGGCTTTAAAAACGCATGCCGCCCCGCTCCTTCTTGCCTCGCCCCCCGGGAGAGGTGGCACGAGCGGAGCGAGTGACGGAGAGGGACGTCGTCCAAAAAGCGCGGCGGAGGATTATTACCCTTGCAAACCAAAAAAAGCCTGCTATAATGAGATTATATGGAAGAAATTGCAACTCATTACAGCGTGGAGGAAAGTGTTGTGAAAAGAAGCATACATATATTCAGCATATTGTTCGCACTTGCGCTGTGCCTGACCCTGCTGCCGGGCACGGCAATGGCGGCAGGCATCGGCAGCTGCGGCAAAGACGTAAGATGGACGCTGGACGACGAGGGTACGCTGACCATCAGCGGCTCGGGGGCGATGACGGATTATAGTTTTGCTCATAATAGCAGATAAGTTCCTGCTCGTCGACGCGAACAGCGTGCCGCTCTGCGCGGCTGAGCGTCTTCCTCCGCAGAACCAACGCGGCGCGTGATACATAACATGGATTGGCGGAAATTCACCGCCAATCCATGTTTTTTAAGAAGGGATCGCAATGAGCCTGCTGGTGCAGAAGTTTGGCGGCAGCTCGGTCGCCGACGCCGAAAAGCTGCTGCACGTTTCAAATATCATCAAGGCGGAATGGGAAAAGGGAAACGACGTGGTCGCGGTTGTGTCCGCGCAGGGCGGAACGACCGACGCTCTGATTGAAAAAGCGCGCGAGCTGTCCGCCGCGCCCGCGGAAAGGGAGCTGGACGCGCTGCTCTCGACCGGCGAGCAGGCGTCCGCCGCGCTGCTTGCCATGGCGCTTGAGAGCGTCGGCGTCGGGGCTGCGTCGCTTTGCGGCTGGCAGCTCCCGATACTCACCGACGGACGGCACGGCGACGCGAGCATCACGCACATCGGCAAGGCGCGCGTCAGAGCGGAGACAGACGCGCGAAAGGTCGTGGTGTGCGCGGGCTTTCAGGGCGTCGACGCCGCGGGCGACGTCACAACGCTGGGGCGCGGAGGCTCGGATTACACCGCCGTCGCGCTCGCGTATGAGCTCGGCGCGGAGCGCTGCATGATCTATACGGACGTGGACGGCGTCTACACCGCCGACCCGAGACTATGCCCGACCGCGCGGAGGCTTGAGAGAGTGTCCTATGACGATATGTACGCGCTGGCGCGCGCCGGCGCGCAGGTGCTGCACGACAAATGCGTCTCACTCGCCAGAGAGCACGGCGTCGAGCCGGAGGTGCTCTCCTGCGCGCCGGGCAGCCGTTCCACGCGCGTCGCCGAAACCGGCGAGGGCGCGGAGGTCACCGGCGTCACAAGGAGGGCGGCGGGGGGCGGCGAATACGCGGCGGTCACGCTCGTCGGCGGGGCGCTGCCGTCGCTGAAGCTTGAAAAACGCGCCATCCTCGCGCTCGACGCCGCAGGCATCACCGTCCGCGGCGTGGACGCGGGCGAAAGGACGCTGACGCTCTACGTCGACCGGAACCGCTCGCGCGAGGCGCTTTGCGCAATACACGACGCCGTTATCCCAAGCGCATAAAGACCGATCAAGCGCGCCGCACACGTTTTGCGGCGCGCTTAAAATATTCTTTGTCCGGACGAGTAATTGTGCTTGAAAACAGTCATTGGGGGTGATACAATACATTTTCGTGAGGGGTGACCGATGTGAGCGAAGCAAAAATAATCGCCGTCGCCGGCAAGGGCGGCGTGGGCAAGACCTCGGTCTCCGCCGCCATGGTGAGACTGCTGACCGGGACGTACCCGGACAAGCGCATTCTTGCAATAGACGCCGACCCTGCCGTCGGGCTTTCGACCGCGCTGGGCATAGAGCCGGGGCGCACGCTCGACGATATCCGCAAGGAGATCACCGGAGAGGTGACCGAGCGCGAGGGCGGCGGCGTGGGCGACATACTCGAGAGCGTAAAGGGCAGGCTGACGCAGGCGATGCAGCATACGGGCGGCTATGACTTCTTTGCCGTCGGAAGACCCGAGACTGCCGGCTGCTACTGCGCGGTGAACACCTATCTGCGCCAGGTCATAAGCCTTCTCATACACGACTATGACTATGTCGTGGTGGACAGCGAGGCGGGAATAGAACAGGTGAACCGTCGTGTGCTGGAAAAAGTGACGCATTTAATTCTTATCTCCGACGCGAGCAAAAAAGGCACGCAGGTCATAAAGACCGTAAAAGCCGTCGCGGACGAGCTTGTGATGTACGAAAAGTGCGGCGCTATCATAAACCGCGTGACAGAGCCGGAAGCAATGGAACACGTGGACACGGGTGGGATACCGATCCTTGCCGTCATCGGTGAGGACGCCGGACAGACCGAGTTCGACATCCTCGGCAAAAGCGTATTTGACATGCCGGACGGAGCGGAGATACTTCAGGGCACGAAAAAAGCTCTCAAAGAGCTGCAAATATTATAACGGAGGACGCCGAAATGCACGAGCACGAGCATACGCATACCTACACGCATTCTCACCCGCATGAACATGAGCCCGGCCATGAAAACGAGCACGAGCATCCCCATGAGCATCCCCATGAGCATCCACACGAGCACACACACGGCGACGTCCCGCCCGCAGAGCGCGCCCGCGCGTTGCTGGGGTACATGATCGAGCACAACGAGCACCACGCAGAGGAGCTTGCCGAGCTGGTGGACTGCCTTGAGGGAGCGGCGCGCAAGCGCCTGCTTGAGGCTATCGGCAGCTTTGAGACGGGAAATGTTCAGCTTCGCGAGGTGCTTGAGCTGATGAAAGAGGACTGAAAATGTGTCTTTCCAACGTATACAAGAATGAAAAAACAGTTGAAAACCTGCTCGCCTCCGACGTCGCCTCTATCGAGGCGGAAGGGGGCACGGTCACGCTTACCGATCTGTTCGGGCGCAGAATTACCGTCGAGGGTACGCTCAAGCGCGCCGACCTGACCGGCGGAGTGGTGATCTTGCAGGTCAATTCATAAAAGTTACCGCACTACAATAAAAAAGAGGAGTTTGGTAATCATGTATCGAATCGTAACCAAAAAGGCACTGACGCCCACGCTCGTTCTCATCGAGGTCGAGGCGCCGATGATCGCCAAAAAGGCGCAGCCGGGCCAGTTCATCATCCTTCGTGTGGATGAGGACGGCGAGCGTATCCCCATCACCATCCACGACTTTGACCGCGAGAAGGGGACTGTGTCGATCATCTATCAGATCGTCGGCGCGACCACCGAAAAGCTGAGCCACAAGAATCAGGGCGACTATATCCAGGACTTTGTCGGCCCGCTCGGCAACGCCACCGAGATGCCCGGCGCGAAGAAGGTCGCGGTCGTCGGCGGCGGCGTGGGTACGGCTATCGCGTTCCCCGTCGCAAAGAAGCTGCACGAGTCCGGCGTGACGGTCGACCTGATCGTCGGATTCCGCAACAAGGACGTCGTTGTGCTTGAGGACGAGTTCAAGAAGGCATGCACCAATTTCTACGTCGGTACGGACGACGGCTCGTATGTCCGCAAGGCTCTCGTCACCGAGCTCCTTGAGGAGCAGATCCAGGCGGGCGCGAATTACGACGCGGTGTTCTGCGTCGGCCCGATGATGATGATGAAATTCGTCTGCAAGCTGACCGAAAAATACAACATCCCCACGATGGTCTCCATGAGCCCCATCATGGTCGACGGTACGGGCATGTGCGGCGGCTGCCGCCTGACGCTCAAGGAGCCGGACGGCACCTCCGTCACGAAGTTTGCCTGCGTCGACGGCCCGGATTTCGACGGCTTTAAGGTCGACTGGGACGAGGCGGTCAAGCGCAGCCGCATGTACGGAGACTGGGAGCGCAAAAAACACGAGGAGACCTGCAATCTCTTCAAGAAGGAGGTAAAGTGAGATGCCGAATATGAGCCTTACAAAGAATCCGATGCCCTCTCAGGAGCCGGATGTCCGCAATAAAAACTTCCTTGAGGTCGCTCTGGGCTATACCGAGGAGCAGGCGCTTGACGAGGCGCAGCGCTGTCTCAACTGCAAGAATCCGCTCTGCGTCACGGGCTGTCCCGTGAACGTACATATCCCGCAGTTTATCCAGAAGATCGTCGAGAAGGATTATGAGGGCGCGTATCAGGTCATTCACGACACGTCCTCTCTGCCCGCGGTCTGCGGCCGCGTCTGCCCGCAGGAGACCCAGTGCGAGATGTACTGTGTGCGCGGCAAGAAGGGCGACAGCGTCGCCATCGGCCGTCTGGAACGCTTTGTCGCCGACTGGCACAACGAGCACGTGCAGGAGGCGCCCGCCAAGGTCGAGAGCAACGGCCACAAGGTCGCCATCATCGGCTCCGGTCCCGCCGGCCTCACCTGCGCCGGCGACCTGATCAAGAAGGGCTATGAAGTCACCGTGTTCGAGGCTCTGCACCTCGCCGGCGGCGTGCTGGTCTACGGCATCCCCGAGTTCAGGCTTCCCAAGAAGATCGTGCAGAAGGAGGTCGACGGCCTCAAGGCGATGGGCGTCAAGTTCGAGACCAACATGGTCATCGGGCGCGTCGTCTCCA
>JAFZQQ010000346.1 GCA_017620315.1 Oscillospiraceae bacterium
AAACGGCAGCCCAATGCGCATACAGCGTCTGGTTCGCACCGAGCCTGCAAGGCGTGTACATATTGACGCGCGTGCCGCCCTCGGCGGCGGTGTACCACCCGAGAAAAGCGTATCCGCTGCGCGTCGGGATGGGCAGCGCGCCGTACAACCCGTCGACCCACACGGATTTGCTTGCCGTGGATACCTCGCCACCGTTCGCGTTGAACGTGACCGTGCGCTTCACGGCACTGCCCGAATAGTCCGGGGAAACGATGTACGCGACGAACCTGCCGTCAGAGCGCTTGCCGTCCTTGTCCACGGTATAGTCATTTTCACTCACCGCGCTGCCGTAGTTGCCGTGCACGACGTGGAGCGTGACCTTGTCCCCGTTGACCGCTCCGCTTATAAAAATGGAGGTGTGGCTCTTGTCGCTCCAAAGGATCAGATCACCCTGCTGGGGCGTATAGCTTCCGCCGCCAAAGGAGGTGTCTGTCCATTTATAGACCTGCGTTTCTGTCGTTCCCTTAAAGGTATCCGGATCCGCGCCGCGGCTGTTCGCCAAAAGGCTCGTGGGGACGCCTGCCATGCGGACGCACCAGGTCGCAAATTCAGAGCACCACGCGTTGCCGACGCTGGTCAGATACCGTCCGTACTCTGTATAGTCTTTGCTGCCGGAGGTGTTGCCGCCGCCGTAATCCGCCTCGTTGTCGCCCTCGTGGTAACCGATCTGCGAGCGGGCGATCGCGATCACGTCGTCGCGGTAGTTCCCGGTGAGCCTGACGGCACAGAGCGCGTCAAAATACTTGCTCTGCGTGTAGAACGTGTTCTCCCTCGCAAGGACAGCCGCCTCGGCGGGCGTATCGCGGAATGCGTTATTTCCGAGCGTCACATTCTCGCCCATTGTCACGTCTGTCAGGCCAGTACAGTAGTAAAACGCCAAATCACCGATGCTGGTCACACTGTCGGCGATGCTTGCCGTTTCAAGATACGCACAGTCCTGAAACGCACGGCTGCCAATGCGAGTGACGCCGTCCTCCACAACCAGGCGCTTGATTTTGCTCCGATAGGAAGCATACCACGGTCTGCTTTCGTAGGTGCTTTCATCGTAGTCCGGGATCGCTCCGCTGCCGGAGATCGTCAGCGTGCCGTCTGTCGTCAGGCGCCAGCTCAGGCTGCCGAGCGTACCCGAAGCCGTGGCCAGCGTGCCCGCCGTGTAAGTAATGTCGTAGTTCGCCGTCACATCTTTGCCGGAGGCGTCCCTGATAATCGCAGCGCTCGGCGTGATTTTGCCTGTGGAAGTATTTGCCGTCAGCGTGACCGACGAAAGCGTGTGCTTGCTTGTTGAGTTGTTGACCGTGCCGGTCAGTGTCGCCTGCGCCGTGTCCGTGGCGATGCTGCCGCCGGGGGCGACCGTCTGGTCCTTTGCCGTGACGGTCGCGCTTCGCTTCGTAACGGTAAATTCATCGTAGCCGCTGACCGCCTTCGGCGCGGTATAGGACACCGTGACTCTGTAGCTTCCCGCCTCCGTGGGCACGGCGTCGCTGCTGTAATTCACGCCTGCCGCCGTTATGCCGGTATAGGTGACGGTCTTTCCCGTCCAGCCGCAGTCAGAGTAGACCGGCGTTTGGCTTGTTGCTCCGCCGAAGTAGGTCCAGTCGTCCATGCTGACCTTGACCTGCGTCGGGTCGAGTTCCACATATTTGTATATTCTCTGGTTGGCCGAGGAGTAGCTTTTCAGCACCGTCGGGGCGCTGCCGTCATAGGAACCGCTCTGCCAGATCGTCGGTGCGGAAAGGCTGCCGATTTGATTCAACGCCTGTGTACGGCCCTTCGCGATCAGCGTGCCGCCGGTCGAGGCGATATCGATGCTGCCGCTTGCGCACATGATCCCGTATCGGTACCCGGTGTTCGAGGTGCTTGAATTGCTGTCGCAGGCTGTAACCGTGCCGCCCGTGAGCGTCGGCGCGTAGGTCAGACGGAGGCCGTAGGCGTTGCAGCCTGCGATGCCGCTGGGATAACCGCCGTACGCCTGCAGCGACCCGCCGTTCATGGTCAGCTTGCCGTAAACGCCGCAGGTCCAGGTGCCGCTGCCCGTTTTCGCGCCACCCTTCGCTATGACGAGTCCCCCGCTGACGCTCAGGCCCGTGTTGGTAGTATGGATCCCCTCGCTCGCGCCGCCCTTCGACGCTCCGCCGAAGGCGTCCGCCCTGCCGTTGCTTATGCTGATGCTGTTGGCGTAAATGCCGAAGCTGCCGCGATCGGAGCTGCTGGACGTATTACTCGCGGAACCGCCTTGGGCGTTGAGATAGCAATCACTGTAATTGATGCTGATGGTATCGCGCGAATAAACTCCGTAGCTTTTGCCCGCGTAGCCGCTGACGGCGCCTCCCTTTGCCGTTAACTCGGTAAGCTTCAGCTCCATTGCACCCTTGGAGTAAACGCCGCAGCTTTCGCCGCCGGAGGCGGTAACGGCGCTGCCTGTGGCTCTGACGATCAGCGTTTCGCTGGCAAACACGCCTTCAATCATCGTCAGTTTGCCGCCGCACTCAATGCCCGACGCATGATCCGATGCCTCGCCCCCCATGCTTACGGTAAGTTTGGAATCAACGTTATTTCCGGTCTCGATCGTCAAATCGCCGGACGCATAAATGCCATAGCGTTTTGCGCTCGTGCCGCCTGTCGAGGAAAAGCTGCACGTCCCGATGACGCCGATCGTCAGATCGCCGTCGGAGTAGACAGCGCAGTCGCTCTCTCCGACCGTGCAGATAGCGCTGTCATTTCCATTTACCACAACATTGTCCAACACCAGATATTTTTTTAAGCTGTAATATGTGGCGGTACCCCCGCCCACTGGAAAGCTCTCATCCTTTCCGGAGAGAACATTTGTAAACTCATGAACCCCATCATTCGTGATGATGCAGACCTTTGTCGGCGCCGTCTCCGCCCTCGCGGTTCCGCCCAGCGTCGGCGCGAGCGACAGCAGCAGCGCAAGCGCAAGAAGCGCTCCGGTCAGTTTGTTCCCAAGTTTTTTCTTCATTCCGCGATCCTCCTAAAGCGTCAGTTCTGTTTACGAAGCATCAAAATAAGAATTGAAATACGAAAGAAGCTCATCCAGCAGCGGTCTCAGAGCGTCGATCTCGCTCTGCGCGCTCGTGTGGATGAAAAGCTGCTCGTCCTTTCCGAACCAGAACACGAGCTCCATGTCGTTGGAGAAGGGGCCGTTTCTGTCCTCTTCGGTCTGCTCATAGCCGTAGAGCGCGGAGCGGGTGTCGTATCTGCGAAGGTCATAGCTTTTCATGATCCGTTCCACGCCGGCCAGGAACGCCTGCTCGTCTGCGAGCGGGAGCTCGGTCTCCTCGTCGCCGATACAGCGGAAGATAACACGCCGCCCTTCGTCGTCAGGCTCCGACCATATGCCGTAATCACAGAGCTTGCCGGAGCCGTCGTCACGCAGGAAGACGTGGACGTCCGTCACCGTGCCCGTGACCGTTTCCGGAGGCAGCAGCGCATCGATCCCCTTCGAGGCGAACCAATCGGCAAAGGCAAGGTACATCTCCTTCGCCCAGGCCGCGTCCGGGTCGTTGTCGTACGTAAAGGTCAGCTTTTCGCCCGAGGCGTAATGCACGCTCAGCGTGCAGGGACCAAACTCCGGCGGAAGCCCCGCCGTCGTGTGGTGCTCGCCGTTCTGTCCGGCAAGGCCGTAACGGTCGACGATCTCCTGCAGCGCCGTCAGCAGCGCCTTGTCCGCCGGGGCGCCGACGCCGGCGACGGACTCCGACGCGGTGAGCGTACCGACGTCGTCGGGTTTGACGCTGAAGGTGTAAAATGACGTTCTGCGCCCGGGCGACCATTCTCCCTCAAGGCAGAAGGTCGCATAGAGCTCCGCAATATCTTTGGATACGATCGTCTTCGGCGCACCGCGGTCGGTCTTGTCCGTCACGCCGCCCGCGATCGGCTCCGGCTCGTTTTGGCGCCCGCCTTGGCACCCGCCGAGCCCGAACAGCGCAAACGCCGAGAGCAGCGCCGCCGTAATGCGCATGATGTGCTTTCCGTTCCTGTTTATCATCCATCTGTCCTCGTTGTCCGATTCAAACGCATAATGTCCAAAAGAATAATAGCACAAGCGCCGCGTTTGCGCAACCGTCGGGTTGAAAAACAAAACGTCGTTCTGTTTTTCAGCCAAAGAATGCCCGCTCATACAAAGCGCCGGACGGAGCATTCTCTGCGAACCGAGCTTGTTGTGTTCAACGGAAGACAGAAATGTATCAAGAAATCGAAACCAAACGGTTCCGAGCCCTTGCGGGTTTTACCCAATTCAGGAAACGTGCATATCGAGAGAATACCCCTTGCATCGTGCACCCAAAAAGGATATACTAAATCAACAGGAGAGGGTGATTCTCATGCACTATGTTATCGCGGATATCCACGGAGACCAGCGCAGGCTCAACTCCATTCTTGAGCAGATCGACCTGCGGCCGGAGGATACATTATACGTGCTTGGCGACGTGATCGACCGGCACCCGTACGGCATTCAGATGCTCCAAACGTTCATGGGCATGGAGAACGTGAAGATGATCCTCGGCAACCATGAGCATATGATGATGAATGCCATCGGCGTTCCGGGCGAACCGGAGACCGAATGGCACGAGGAGCTGCTGCACTGGTACCGCAACGGCGGCGAGGTGACGCATCAGGCGCTGAACCGGCTGGACGTCCCGGCACGCAGGGAGATATTCGCGTACTTAAAGGCGCTTCCGCTCAATATTGACGTCACGGTCAACGGCGAAAAATACAAGCTGGTGCACGGCGGGCCGCTTGAGGAGTTCGAGCGGAACCGCGAGCGGT
>JAFZQQ010000347.1 GCA_017620315.1 Oscillospiraceae bacterium
TCAAGGCGATGGTGAAGCGGCATGGCGTCGCCCATATCGCCATCGGCAACGGCACGGCCTCGCGCGAGACCGAGCAGATGACCGTCGAGCTCATCGGAGAGCTGGGCGGCGGCGTAAGCTATATGATCGTGAACGAGGCAGGCGCCTCCGTGTACTCCGCCTCCAAGCTCGCTGCGGAGGAATTTCCCGATTACGACGTCAATCTCCGCTCGGCGGTGTCCATCGCAAGGCGTCTTCAGGATCCGCTCGCTGAGCTGGTAAAGATAGACCCCAAGGCCATCGGCGTCGGTCAGTATCAGCACGATATGCCGCAAAAGCGTCTCGGAGAGGCTTTGGATCACGTGGTTGAGGACTGCGTCAACTCAGTCGGCGTCGATCTGAACACCGCCTCCGCTCCCCTTCTGGAGCGTGTGGCCGGACTGAACGCAACAACAGCGCGCAATATAGTCGCCTTCCGCGAGGAGAGCGGCGCGTTCACCGCGCGCAAACAGCTTTTGAAGGTCGCAAAGCTTGGGCCGAAGGCCTTTGAGCAGTGCGCAGGGTTCCTCCGCGTGCCGGAGAGCAGCAACATGCTCGACAACACCGGCGTACACCCGGAGAGCTACGCCGCGGCCGAAACTCTGCTCGGCATCCTCGGTTATGACAAGGCGGCGCTGAAAAACGGCGCTCTGAGCGACATCGCCAAAAGGCTGGACAGCTACGGCGTTGACAAGGCTTCCTCCGACTGCGGCGTCGGCGTGCCGACGCTGCGCGATATCGCCAAGGAGCTTCAAAAGCCCGGGCGCGATCCCCGCGATGAGCTTCCCCCGCCCATCCTCCGCACAGACGTCCTCGATATCAAGGATCTCAAGCCCGGTATGCCCCTGACGGGCACCGTGCGCAACGTGGTCGACTTCGGCGTGTTCGTCGACATCGGCGTACATCAGGACGGCCTTGTCCACATTTCGCAGGTCTGCGACCACTACATCAAGCACCCGAGCGGGGTCGTTTCTGTGGGCGATATCGTCAAGGTCGTGGTGCTCGATGTGGACGAAAAGAAGAAACGCATCTCACTTTCCATGAAGCAGGCACCGAATAAAGCCTGATATCTATATCGCAGCTATTTGTTAAGTCTATTTGTTTTCCGCGCGCAAAAATAGATTGTTTTGATTTTTGTCAGAATTATGTCTATCTGTATATTGCGTATGGTTGTTCATATTTATACAATATATTGATTTTCCCCCAGACTGAATGTGCTATATTCCTTGTCCCGGCACGGATTTAGGGCTTTTGCTTTTGCGGACTATTTGTTAAATGATAGACCGCTGCATTTTCCGATTATTCAAAAGTCTTTCGTTTTTGAACGTTTTTTATCTCCCGGCAGCGCATCTTTTTTTCCCCTGTTTTTACAGACTTAAAGGAGGGCCGTGGCTTCGCCGCAGCCCTCCTTTTGGGTTTATGGGTTTAGGTTTGGGGCCTCCATATCCTTGCGGTGTATCTCCATCCCGCGCCACTTTGTCGGCAGCGCTTGGGCGATCATCGGAAAGGCATTCTCCTGCTCGTTGGTCGGTTGGATGTTGTAGGTGCCGTATTGGTTGATCAGGTCGCCGATGTCCTCCGGCTGTCCGAAGCGCGCTCTGAGCATGGGCGTATCGTTGGGCTGCGGCTTTTCATTATTATGATGATCGGGCAAGACTGTCACCTCCGTGATAGTCTTGCCCGAAGCCGTTTCTTCTTAACCGCGTAAAGATTTGGGATAGACGCCCTCGTCGTGAAGCTTTTTGAGCTCCGCCTGCACCTTCGGCTTATCCTCCTTGTAGGTCACGCCGAACCAGCGTGCGTTGGAGTGCAGCACCGAGACCTCAAGCTCGTTCTTTTCGATCAGCTCGCCGACAAGCGTGGGCAGCAGCGCCTCGCCCTTGATATTGTCCGGCGCAAGGTTTTTGAGGAAAACGTTCAAAAACTCCTCCAGCTTTTCAAATATCCAGGGCGTAAAGCCCCAAAAGTTCATCGAAACCGGCGTATCCGGCGGGATAAGCGGACTGTCCTCGCCGTTTTCGACATCGCGGATGTCGCCGTTGGGGTAGAGCTTGATCTTGAAGGTCTCGACGATCTTCGTCAGCTTGCCGCCCTCGGTGTGACAGACCCCACGCGTGACCGTGCCGTTCTCGCTGACCGTCTTGTCGATGCGGTAGCCGACCATGGTGGCCTTTCCCTTTTCCGGAAGCTTCAGAAGCTCGGCATAGATGGTCGAAAAGGCGTCGGCACCATAGTAGTCGTCGGCATTGATGATGGCGAAGGGCTCATGGACCACGCTTCTGGCGCAAAGCGCCGCATGCGCGGTACCGAAGGGCTTGGTGCGCTCCGCGGGTATCTTATACCACTCGGGGATGCTCGAAAAGTCCTGAAAGGCGTACTCGACCTCGACATTCGAGCCGTCGTTCGCCTTCATCTGCGCGAGGCGTCTGCCGCACAGCTCCTCCATAAGCTCCTTCATGTCAGGCTTTATGATGAAGACGATCTTGTTGAAGCCGGCGCGTATCGCGTCGTATATGGAGTATTCCATCAGTATTTCGTTGTTGGGGCCAAGACCGTCGACCTGCTTGTTACCGCCATAACGTGAGCCCATGCCCGCCGCCATGATGACCAGTGAAGTTTTCATTGTATTTCCTCCGTTTTCACTTCGTTGGAAAAGCCCCGCCTGTCCGGCAGGGCTTTCGGGTCACTTATTCTCTCTCTTGTCGACGATCTCGGCGTCGACCGCGTTCTTGCGGATGGACTCGATGCCCTTGAGGCAGCTCGACTTTGCCTTATAGCTCTCGCCCGTGCCGATGATCTCGTTGTTGCCTGCCTTGAGACGGAAGCGGGTCTCGCCTGCCTTGTCGGTATAGACCTCAAACTTCGGAGCCTTCTTCTTTTCAAAGCCCTCGACGGTCTGATCCTCGACCGGCGCGGTGGGAGCGTTCTTCTTCACGCTCTCGATACCGTTCTTGCAGCTCGCGAGGGAGTTATAGGTCTCGCTGGTAAGGATGATCTCGTTATTACCGGCCTTGAGATTGAACATCACTCCGTTTTTTGCGTCCTTGATGACGAATTTACCCATGCTCGAAGCCTCCTGTATCGTATAGTATTTGCGGACAGACGTCCTTCAATTTGTTATATTACGCCATTTTTCTCCGTTCGTCAATGGGTATTTCGGTATGATAAGCACAAAGGCGTACTCCGTCAAAGCATACCGCCGCGCGTCCCCTCATATCATGTACCACCTTTTCTTTTGGGAGTGTTGCTATGAAGGGAAACATCGAGGAGCGTGCCTGCGCGCTCGCCGCATACATCATAGAGAACCGCGCGACTGTACGCGCCGCGGCAAAGAAATTCGGCGTATCAAAGTCGACCGTACACAAGGACCTGCGCGACAGGCTTCCCGGCGTCAACCGCACGCTTTACGAGCAGGTGCGCGGGATACTCGACGAAAACAAGGCGGAGAGGCATATACGAGGCGGTATCGCCACGCAGAAAAAATACAGAAGTCTTCGGGGCTTGTAGAATCGCCAAAAATGTCTTATAATATGTCAAAGCTTTTCAAAGCGGTACTGTTTTGTGCCTGCGCCGCGGCGCTGGCGCTTTCCGTCCGTGCCGCCGCGAGGCTCTTTATACGCGCGCCTGCGCCGCGGCAGGCGTCTGAGAGCGCCCTGTGCGAAGAGCATTCCCTGTCCGTCGTCTCCGCCGCGCCGTGCGCGGCGGAGCGCACACTGCCCGCAGCGGCCATGCGCACCCGCACGCCCTACTGCTACAACATCCTTGTCGCGGGGCTGGATAACGCGGGCGGCGGGAGCGACACCATGCTTCTCGTGCGCTTTGACGCGCCGAACCACCGCGTTGACCTTGTGAGCCTTCCACGCGACACGCTGCTCCACCACGACTGGTACAGCAACCGCCTGAACTACGCTTACGCCTCCGGCGGCATAGAGCTTCTTCGCAGCGAGGTGGAGAACCTTTTGGGCGTGCCGGTGGATTTCTATGTCACGGTCGACCTTGCCGGTTTTGTCAAGCTGATCGACCGCATCGGCGGCGTCGATATCGACGTCCCCGCCGATATGGACTACGACGACCCTGCACAGGAGCTGCACATCCATTTTTCCCGGGGTATGCAGCACCTGAACGGCGAGCAGGCGATGGAGGTCGTTCGCTGGCGCAGAAACAACGACGGCTCCGGCTATGCGGACGCGGATATCGGCCGCATCAGGACTCAGCAGGCATTTCTCGCCGCCGCTGCCGCAAAGGCGGCAGACGTCGCCAGCGCTCCGGCGCTTGCGCAGCTGCTCTTTTCCTCGGTAAAGACCGACCTCACTGCGGGCAATCTCGCCTGGCTTGCCTCCGAAGCGCTGGAGATCGGAACGGACGGCCTGCGCTTCCACACGCTTCCGGGCGACGGCGGCGGAAGCTATCGCCGCGAATCTGTCTATGTGCTTGATCCCGAGGCGACGCTCGCGCTTGTCAACGAGGCTCTGAACCCCTATGACATGCCGGTCCCCGCCGAAGAAACCGATATATTTGTGCCCTGATCGGAAGGGGCTTTTCACTAAGGAGGATACATCCATGGTACGCCGAATCACATCCGTACTGCTTGCGCTGGCGCTTATGCTGCCGCCGGCCATACATTCCGCCCGCGCGGCGGACGACGGAGAGCTCTTCACCAAGGTACGCAGCTACACGGAGCAGTTTGCCGACGTCGAGGAGGACAGCTGGTACTACGACTATGTTGTGCTGGGTTACGAATACGGCCTGTTCGACGGGCGCGGGAGCGGCTTCGCGCCCGACGCCGAGATCACTCTCGCAGAGCTTGTCACGCTCTCCGCAAGGCTGAGAGCGGCATACGACCGCGATATTATACCCGCGGCGGCGGGGCGCTGGTATATGCCCTATGTGAACTATCTCAACTCAAAGGCCGCGCTCGAGCCCTCGCTCGACGGTTTTGACCGCAACGCCTCGCGCGCTCAGCTCGCCGCTGTCTTTGCCGCCTCGCTGCCCGAGACCTGCTATGACGGGCGGAATACCGGTCTTGTCGAGGCGGCGTATGCCTCCGGGCTGTTCATAACCGACGTCGGTGAGAACACGCCGTACGCCGCGCAGATCCTCAAGCTGTATGATTGGGGGCTGCTGGGCGGCGTCGACCGCAGCGGCAGCTATCTCCCCGACAAGACGACCACCCGCGCCGAGACCGCCGCGATAGTAATGCGTATCGTGCTCCCCGCTCTGCGTCTCACGCTGGACTGGAGCGTGCCGGCCGCGCCGCCTGCCGCAGACAGCCTTGCGGCGCTGGAGACCGATCCCGGCGCCGCGAACACCGCCCCCGCCTTTGATGACAAAGCCTCGATAGACGCGCTCGTGCGCTCGATGCTCTCGCGCGGAGAGTACACGATAGAGCTGAGTTATCCCTCGCCGATAACAAAATCCGAAGCAAGTGCGCTTGCCCTCGCCTTTTCAGGCGGGGTCAAACGCTATTGTGAGCAAATGTACAACTCCGTCGAATGCCAGTACTACCTCAACAACGGGCGTGTGATATTGTTCTTCTACGCCTCCTGCTGTATGCCGCAGGGGACCTCCGACGATCCGCAGGCGCGGGAGAACGCCGTGCAGACGCTGGCGGAATACCGCGACGCGGCCTTCGCGCGCGCGCTTGAGATACGCGAGGAGCTTTGGAGCTCCGGCGCGCTCAACGCGGGGATGAGCCAGCGCGAGATAGCAAGGGTCTATTACAAGTGGCTCTGCGACCATTGCGTGTATGACAAGGTCGGCGCCCAGAGCAATGATTCGATAAGCCATATCGCCTACAGCGCGCTGATCAACGGAAGCGCCGTCTGCGACGGCTACACCGGCGCGTACAACCTCTTTTTGAGGCTTGAGGGCATAGACTGCCACGCCGTGACCAACAATACCCATATCTGGACGGTGGCGATCCTCGACGGCGTCGAATACCACATCGACGTCACCTGGGGCGACCAGAACAGCTATATCGAATGGGACTATTTCGCCATGGATGCCGCAAGGTCGGAAAGCATACACAAACAGTAAAGCGAAAAACACGCCCTCCGCGGGAACACGCATTCCTGCGGAGGGTCATTTATTTCGCGTGATATACAAAAGGCTGGTGAGCAGTGTTCCGTTTTCTCTTCTGTACCGCTCATAGTCGCCGCGGGATATATACAGCTCCTGTCCCCACGAGGAAACGCGCATCCACTCGTCGTCAAGCCCGGTGACGGTCAGGAAGTGACCGCGCGTACGCGTCGCCTCAAAGCAGCTGTTTTCTGTTCTCCTGTAGAGCGGAAGCGTCTCCTTTCCCCAGACGATGGGAAAGTTCGGGCCGATCGCAACGATTGCCGGGATGTTCCTCTCAAGCTGCCCGGCAAGCCTGTCCCAAAACAGGGATGATGCGGCGCTCCAGCGCGACGTATAGGGGAGCCCTTCGCGCAGCAGACACAGATTCATCCCGATCGCCAGTCTCAGTCCGTCGATGCCTCTGTAGGGAATGAGCGGGAAATAACGCCTGATCGAGTTTACATAATTCAAATATTCCTCCCGCGTCAGCTCCCTTCTTCCGGTGAGGAAGAGCAAGGTGTCCGCGCAGGCTATCACTCCGCAGCCGCAGGCGCGGAAGCTGGCTCCCGGGAACCAGTTCTGGCTCCCGCCGAAGGACGGGGTGCCGTCCCCGATATGGACGCGGGGATAGCTCCCGGCAAGCTCAAGCTTCATCCTGAGCGCGCCTCAACACCGCGTCGCCGGAGAGCGCGGGACTGATCGAGTCCGCGCTTTCGATTGTGATCGCCGCAGCCGCGGCGCCTATGGCGGCAGTCTTTGAAAGGTTCTCGCCCCTCTGGTACGACCAGGCTATCGCCGCCATCAGCGCGTCTCCCGCTCCGGTGACATTGACGACCTTAGCCTCGGGCGCGGGCTGCCAGACCGTCTCGTCGTCCGCGGCGGCGAGGAAGCCCTCCTTGCCAAGCGATATGAACACGCGCTGAACGCCGAGGTCTATGAGCCGGCGCGCCGCGCGCCGCGCGCTGTTGCGGTCGACGATGGGTATGCCGGAGAGCAGCTCCGCCTCAAGCCCGCTGGGCTTGAGGGGGTGTATGCGCGGCA
>JAFZQQ010000348.1 GCA_017620315.1 Oscillospiraceae bacterium
CGAAACAGCAGAGGACCGGCGCACCAACATCGTTCGCGGCGCTGCTGCGCCCGGAGACGTCTGCGAAAACCGCTCCGGTACGAGGCGGGAAAGATTTCTCTGGCCAGACGCCGGAGGAGGTCTTTGCGCGGGCGCTTGCGGATCGCTCCAATCCTGATCTGGACAGCCTGGACGATTACATGGAGTGGCTGATCCATCATTGATAATCATAAATATAATAATCTATAAACAAAAGGCCGGGTAACCAGCCTTTTGCCTTTCTGACATGTCTTTACGCAAGCGCGATGCCAACTATGTCCACGCTGTCCCAACGATAGAGCCTGTTGAGATGCCGTGTGTTTTGATCGTACTGATACAGTTCACAGGGAGACTGCCAGTTGACGTTGAGCTTTACCACCGTGAAATAGCTCTCGCCGTCCTTGAGGATGTCGAACTGTATGATGTCATGCTTGATCTCGTCCGCCGCAGCGGTCAGAATGTCCGTCAAAGTACTGTCAGCAGGCACTTCGTTGCCATCCTGATCCGTTATCAGAGTGCCTTGCAGCGTATTGACAACGGAGCTTCCCGAAATACTTGGCGAGAAGTTATCATGCAGGGCGTCCAGACGCTCTATATTGTCCGGAGTAAATGCTTCGGCTTTTTTTGCCTTCCCGTTGTTAAAAACTTGATAATACGAGTATGTGGATGCTCCGTTTTCACTGTTTGATGCAGACGTGACGACGGATACGATCGGCGTTGACGAGCTTCCGCAGCCGGAGAGAGCAAAAAGAATTGCCACAGCGAACGAGATTATCATCAGTTTATTTGAAATAAATTTCATAGGAACCTCCTAAAACCATGCTTTACAGTAGTACCAGTTACCGTCGATGTTTTCAACGGAGCAGCCATTGTCCCCATCAGGCTGAACCCATCGCCAGTTAAACATCTGATCGTATTCTTCGTAGTCCTCCATGCCTGGATAGGGATGCGGCGCACCATCCGTTGCGTAGAGCAGATCGCAGTAGCCTCCGGATGGGACAAGACCATAAGCGCTCCAGTGGATCAGCAGAATGTCGGGATGCTCCGCAAATACTTCGGTCACGTAGCCGTCATAACTGCCGCGGTAGGGAAGCGGTTGAGAGAGGCATTCCTCCGCATAGCTGTCCAATTCGCTTTTATGGCTCAAAACATAATTGCGCATTTGCCGCTTTGGATTGCTCAGAAATAAAGCAAGCCCCAGCATTAGAGCGACAGCGATTATGATGAGTATCCAGCTTTTCTTTGTACTCATATAGTTACTCCTTGAACTCCAGAATATCGCCCGGCTGGCATTGCAGCTCATGGCACAGCGCCATCAGGGTCGAGAACCGGATCGCTTTGGCCTTACCGGTTTTCAGAATGGACAGGTTGGCTGCTGTAATACCGATACGCTCGGCCAGTTCATTGCTTGAGATCTTGCGTGTTGCCATCATGACATCAAGGTTCACCACAATTTCCATTTCTTCACCTCAAACTGTCAGATCCAGCTCATCCTTCATTTCGATGGCTTGTTGAAAGGCATTTTTCACGATGCGGACAATCAAAGCCATGAAACCGGCTGCGACGGCGATAAAGGCGAAAGGCAGATAATAGGCTGCGCTGAGCAGGCCAATCACTGAGGCCCAAACACAGCACCAGCTGACAATTCGCATACTTCGGACGTTTTCGGTAATAAACACCTTGCCTAAACGGACATTATTCAGTAAGCGCCAGAGCTGATACAGACAAATCCAGCCAAAGACGCTGCCTGCGTATATGGAAACCATCAAAAGCACCCCGTGCCGAATGTGTTGGAAACGGTTGGCGACAAACCATTCTGCGATTTTATAGGCTCCAATGTCCAACGCGGCAAGGCACAGTGCGAAGATGCCAACACAGGCCAGTGAAAGTGATACGCTTCGATCCTTATCCCAATTCATGAAAGCCCTCTCCTTTGCTGTTTCCTTCCGGGCATAAGAACATTAGCACTTTCAGAACTGATTGTCAATAAAAATTTATCGAATAACAATAATTTGCTGCGACTAGCTTTTATATATTAAGTATTGTAAATGCTTCTTTACTGTTGAAAAGGACGCTTGACCGTTTTGCGGTTGAGCGCCTTTTTCATTGTTTACAAAAAGTTCACACGATTTTTTTAACAAAATCCGTTTTGCTCGGGCGTAATAGAGTGACGCTGAAAAATGAGACGAAACCGTCCATTCCAATTCAGCGAGCCAAATCGAGGAGGTGATGTGGATGAAACGGGTGAAGATCAAATGCCCGTACTGCGGTGCGCGCGCTACGCTGAGGCCGGCCGCCGCGTTGGGGAAGACCGCGTCGGGGTACGCGGGGAAGAGGTACTACGTCTGTGCGAGGTATCCTTTCTGCGACGCCTATGTGGAGGCACACGCTCGCAGCGGCAAGCCTATGGGTTCGCTCGCGAACAAGCAACTGCGCTGGAAAAGAAGAGCAGCGCATGACGCGATGGAGCGGCTTTGGGAGCGTGGCCTTATGAGCAAGGCGGCAGCCTATCGCTGGTTGCAGCTGAAATTTGGAATACCAGTGGAAGAAGCTCATATCGGCAGATTTTCGGAATACCGCTGCGATGAAGTGATCCGTATGTGTGAGGAGCTGATAAATCGACAGACTGCGGCATGAAAAGTGGAGTAGTGTAAGAAATGGGGTGAAACAATGAACGAAATGATCGAGTTGACGGATCAGCAAAGAGAGCTTGCCGAACGCCATGTTCATATGGTGCGTGAGATCGTGCGGAAGTATATCCGATGTAATGAATCCATCCTGGGGCTTGGGTATGACGATATCTGCCAAGAGGGTTGCATCGCTCTGTGTAAGGCCGCGGCACGATATGACCCTGAGCGCGGGGAGTTTGAGCCGTTCGCCGCAAGAGTAATCCGCAACTGTCTGATCGACTATTGCAGGGCAGTCCTGTCCAATCACCGGAATCACCCGGTCGTATCACTGGAGGAACTGCGTGAGGAACGCGTGAGACTGGAAGTAAGCGAAAGCCCGATGCAGAACGCCGCGGCGGATGAGGAGCAGGCAATCTCCCGGCTTTGCGTCGCAAGACTGCTGGAAACGAGAAAGCGCAGCTATCGTGGCGCGGCACGGCTCGGCGTCGAGGCGCTGCTGCTCAAGACGATGGACGGGTGCGGCGTAACGGATATCGCAAGGCTTTATGGCTGCGAGCCCAATTTGGTCGGCGCATGGATCAGCAAGGCAAAGAAGAAGCTCCTGTCCGACTTGACGGCTCAGGAGCTTGGAGAACTCGGAATAGAGAAGGTATCGTAAAAGAGAGACAGATCGGAGGAACGAATATGATAAACTATAAGCTGTATACGGCAGTGGGTAGCCTCGTCGTTAAGAATGGCGAGGAGGGCAGCTATCCCGTTATTTCCATCAATCGGACGGAATACCCGGTCGATCATCAGGAAGCTGCTGTTTGGGCCGCGCTCTGCTGGAGGATCTGCAACGAGGAGCAGATCAGGGAGCGCTATGAGCGGTTTGCTGAAGACATACCCGTTGAGCGGCGCACATTAGAATGTTGCCTGAGCCGCCTTGTGACACGGGGCCTGATTGCAAGAGGCGTCGGCGAAACGGAGTTTGAGGCCCTGTACGATCTGATGGGCGACCTGTATGTGCAGCCGGTATCCGATAAGCTGAGCTATCGGCTCATGGCGTTTGTCCGGCTCCTGATGCGCGGCGTATCGGTGGGGAAGGCAGCGAGGCTCTTTATGCGGGACAAGCCGGACGAGCAGGAAACGCGCATTTTGGCGCTTTCGCGTCAGGCGCTCATGTCCACGGCAGAGCTGATCAAGTGCGTGGAGGTCGGTGCGACGGACGTCTCCGACGATTTGAAGCTGATGGAAGCCCTCTATGTGGACGAAGAGACGACCTGCGACAACATTGCTATCCTCATGCGCTCCGCCAAGAGCCGCAAGCAGGTCACAATGGCAGTGGCGAACCTCTATCTCCGCAAGCAGGTTATTTTGGAGCGAGTGTGACACCCGGACTATTGACAATACCGCCTGATTTTGTCATAATTTGAGCGCAGAATCGATAGAAAGAGGCGGGTTTTGCTTGCCTGTAGAGTGGAATGTCTAAGAAGAAACGAACAAACCCAAACCGTATTCCGGTTGCCTATGAGAAGATTGATAAAAGCGAGCTCCTTGCAAGCGTCAGTCACAATAATATGTATTATGCCTGGCTGCTTGCTATCCCGGCCATTTTGGAGCAGGATGGAATGACCAGAGAGAAGGTCATTGGGCTTTGGGACAAGGTCAATGACTATGTATCGAGCCCAAGCTTCACAGGGAGCCGGCTCAAGAGGGAGCTTACTGAACTGGAGCTGGGGATAGATTCCCACGCTCCATATCCAAACGTGCCCGTTGAGGACATTCAAACAAAGGCAGATTTGGAGTCTGTTCGCCGCAAGCTCAAGAAAAATGCCCTATATACCGCGATTTGCATGATTTTAATCGGCTTACGAAAGACAGATGAGCTTGACTATGAGGTGCTAAGACGCATCTATCTCAACGCTGATCTCACTCTGGCGGAAATCGAGCATGGATACACAAGTTATGAGGATCTTCGGAGCTGGGCGATGGAGCGAGACATCATCGTTACAGAGGACAGAGAGGACATGAGCCTGGAATCAACACCTGCAACGTAATGGCGCAGGCCGGAGCGGACTTCGACGCTTCCTCCAAGCGCATCAAGCAGTTGGAGGCGCGCATGGCTGAGATCGCGGAGCTAAAGACGCATATCATCCGCTACTCCAAAACCCGCGAGGTCTACGCCGCATACAAAAAGTCCCGCCACAGGAAAGAATTTCTCGCGGAACACGCTGACGAGATCGCCCAGCATGAGGCGGCAAAGAGAGCCTTTGACGCGTTGAACGGCAAGCCCATTCCCAAAGTCGCCCAGCTCTCGCAGGAATACGGTGAGCTGCTTGCGGAGAAGCAAGCGGAATATGAACGCTATCGGCAGCACCGCCGCGAAATGCTGGACTACGAAACCGCAAAGCTGAACGTGGATCGCATTTTGTGGCTGGAACAGCCTGATAAGATGCGGCAAAGCGAGAAAGAAACCGAGCGTTGACGCAAAAGCCCCCGCGCCGCCATGTTCTTTTGGCGGCGCGGGGGGCTTTTTTTAATATGCGTGATTATGTGCAGTTTTGCGATGATTGCTCATCCGTTCAGCCACGACTCCATGTACTTCATAAGCGCGTCCTTGTCGCCAGCACGCTTGAAGGAATCGGCAGGCACATCATGCTGACGGCAATAGTCCTCGATGATACCGTCCACCTGCTTCATCTTTGCGTTAAGGTCTTTGGACGCCGCCGCTTTGCTGCTCATGTCCAGCTTGGAAAGCAGGTCTGCGATCTGGAAGTCGCTCTTTTCCACTTCCTTGTAGGTCTTGCGCCAGTAGATGCCACTTCCGTCGTTTGCTTTCTCAACGACCTCGGTGGCAATACGGCTTACGCGAGATAAGGCTTTATCATACATACGGTCTATCGCCTCGGAGAACTTTGCGCCGATCTCTCCGCGCGAGGCGCCGTAGTTATGACCGACCGCCTTTGCGATGCCCACCTTGCCAAAACCGACCGCGTCAATTTGGTTGCCGATGCCGATGTCATTCAGCACTCTGGAGAGCTTCCGGCCTGTCGTCTGCATATTGATCAGCTCGGAAATCGTAACGTCTGCGCCGCCCACGGTCAGCTTTGTCTGGAGCTTGTCAAGATCGGGTGTCTCGCCGCTTCTGACCTGCTTCGCCATTTCTCGTACAAGGTCGGTCATCTGATCCTGCATCTTACGCACGTCATCTTCGGTGTAGTTTCCGTTCGTGAAGAAGTCCAGCGAGTCCCGGACAAAGCCCTCGTCTCGGATGTTGCGATAGCGGAAGTCCTCGTCGTCCGCGAGCTTGGCATAGCTGTTTGCCGCATCAAACAGGAAGTCGCTTTCACGATACAAAAAGCCGTGTGTAGAAGCGCCGTTCTTCGCGGCTTCGTTTGCGCTTTCGGGGGTATATCCGGGCTGGTTGGTGGTACGCACGAGAAAGCCGTAAACATCTTCGCGTTTGTCGATGATCTTCTTCCCATCCACATCGGATACCGCTTGACTGCTCGGCTCAAACCGATCATTGAGGTTGACGGCGTTTTTCAACAAAGAGCCGTCGGCAAACTTCGCGTTGAGGCTGCTTTCGACCTTCTTGAGCTGTTCGGCGTCCATTTGCAGTCCAGCGCGTTTGGCGGCGACAAATTCGCCCGGAGCCGCATGGATTCGGTCATTGTCCCGCTGCAAATCCTGCTGGCGCAGCAGATAGGGGCTGGGCGCTCCCTCGTTGATTCCCGGAGCGGGCTTATTCGCGCCGTTACCCACATACACGGCGTCGCTGTACCAATGGCCGGAGTTCTGCATCCCGCTGATTTGACTTGACATACGATTAACCTCCTTGTCAAATAACCCTCTCATGGTTGTTACATCCAAACCACGAGGCTCATTCCTTAGTCAAACGCAAAACAGTTTTTGCCATATACTATATCGGCAATAACTTCAAAATAATGATCTCCTTTTCTGTTATTTATGCAGTTTTACTCCGAGACCGTGCGGAGAATGCAATACCACCCAATGTGCCATACACTTTGAGCGTGTAGGTTTTACCATGCTCAACGCTGCTGTATTCTCCTTTGACCTCAACGTAATCTCTACCTGTTTCCGTCCAAGTCTTCAAAAGGGTGTTGCCAGTCCAGAGCTCCATTGTTACGTTGATTTGCTTGGAATACTCAATGATTTGTGCGCTGCATTTTGCTGTTGTGCCACTGAAGGTCAAGTTGGGAGAAGATACGCTTTTGAGTGAGTTGCCTGCTGCGTTTACACTAACAGTAAGCAGTAATGCCAATGCCAAAACTGTTGAGACAACGGTTTTTTTCAAATGATTCACCCCCTTTCGCCGTTCTATAGGTTAGAACGACGAAAGGGGGTGAATTCAGACACAAGAGAAAACATTTTTTCTATTTTGTATGATTTACCAAAGAAACATTTTCTGCTATGTGCAATATAACTGATTTTTCCAAATTGCTATCTATGAGTAGCACAATGCCTTGCCTTTCATCTATCCAGATCAAACAACTGCTATGTGCGTTATCTGCCGGATAATAATGACCTTCCATTCCTTTAATGACGCAGGATTCAGATGCTCGCATCAGTTCATCCTCATAGCCGTCAACTATTATTATAGTATCATCGGAAACGGCTTGATAACAAAACACAAACCCTTCGTTAGTTTTCTGATTTCTATATATCATTATTCTTTGATTGCCGTCGCTTCCTGCACCGTCTATCTCTTTTTCCAGTTCAATTCCCTCTGGAATCCACTTTAGTTCATACTGTGGAAAATACTCTGTCGTTTTGCCAAAGAAGCGGTAAACCACGCTATTCTCATACACTTCACGCACCCACGCAAGCAACGCTGCGCGCGCTTCCGGGTTTACCGCGAGGAAGATGCTTGCCCCAAGCAGGAACGCGAGGAATACGCTGGCGACGCGGTGCCATATGCGCCTACGCTTGTTGCGGCGCTTATCCAGAGCCACAAGCGCGTCCATCTTTTCGAGGAAGCTGTCTGAAAACTCATGCTCACCGATGGGGATAGCTTCGGCGGCCTCCACCATTGACGCGCACACCGAGGCCGCAGCCAATCGCAGATCGTCGTCGGTAAAGCTGTACTGCTTCATGTGGCGTCCTCCTTCAACCGTTTTTCAAGCGC
>JAFZQQ010000349.1 GCA_017620315.1 Oscillospiraceae bacterium
AGGTGCTCGGCTTCTTTGTCGGTCACCTCTGGTTCGGCGTGCTGACCTCGCTCGTTCTTGTGGGCGGCTTCGTAGCGGCCTGTCTCTCCACCAAGCAGGTGCTGCTCCCGGACATGGATATGAACATGATCCAGGCAACGATCTCCATGCCGGTCGGAGCCCGCGTCGAGCAGTCGGCGGCGGTCGCAGACCAAATGGTTGACATAATCTATAAGGAAGTCCCGGAGCTCGAATCCGTCTACTATGTCGTCGGCGAGAGCGAGAACGAGCTTGGCATACGCCTTGTGCCGAAGAAGGACCGCAGCCGGGACGCGACTGAGATCGCCAACGCTCTGCGCGTGTCCTTTGCCGACGTCGCGGGCTGCGAGACAACGGTCAGCGCAATGGACATGAGCGCGATGATGTCCGGGAACGACATCAGCGTCGAAATAACCGGAACGGATTATAACACGCTTTCGATGATAGCGAACGACCTCATAAAGCCGATCTCCGCTCTGCCCGATGCAGTTGACATAACATCTTCGATCAGTCAGGAGGTACCGCAGGTCAAGGTCACGATCAACCGCGAAGCGGCGTCTCAGTACGCGCTTACCGCCGCCGCCGTCGGACAGGCGGTGCGCGCTGAGCTGAGCGGAATGACCGCCACGCGCGTCAACATCGACAACAAAGAGATCTCTGTTATCGTGCGCGGCGACGGCGCCGCGGGCACGAACCTCGACGCGCTGCGTTCGATGCCGGTCTCCACGCCGACCGGCGGCACGGTGTCGCTCGGGACGGTCGCCAATGTGGACGTCGAGCTTGCGCCCGCGTCGATATCCCGCGTCAACCAGTCGCGCGCGGTCACTATCACCGGCTCCAGCGCCAGCGGGGACACGAACGGCATCACTGACCAGATACGCGCCATCATCGACGCCTATCCGATGCCGGAGGGTTACTCGGTGAAGTTCGGCGGCGGGTACGAGGAGATCCGCAGCAGCTTCCACAGCCTGACCCTTGCGTTGATCGTCGCGCTTGGCCTTGTGTACTTCGTGCTTGCCTCGCAGTTTGAGTCATTTGTGATGCCGGTCATCGTCATGATGATACTTCCTGTCGCATTCTCCGGAGCGCTGTTTGCCCTCCCGCTCACAGGACGCGACCTCTCGATGATCTCCATGGTCGCGCTCATCATGCTTGCGGGCACGGTGGTCAACGCCTCAATCATCCTGATCGACTATGTCAAGCAGCGACGCGACCGCGGCGAGAGCCGCACGGAGGCGATCCTCAACGCCTGTCCGTTGCGCATACGCCCCGTGCTGATGACCACACTCACCACCATTCTTGCAATCATGCCTCTTGCGCTTGGCATAGGCCAGTCGAACGAGATGATGAGCGACATGGGCGTGACGATGGTCAGCGGCATGCTGATCTCCACCGTAGTCACTCTGCTGTTCACGCCGGTCTATTACTGCGTGATCGACAACATCGGAAAAAAGAAAAAGCCCGCTTAAGATGTATTGCTGCGAAGAGAGGATGAGCGAAACGCCCATCCTCTCTTTTTTGTTGATTCTGTTTTTCAGGTTGCGTTTACGCGTCCAGCTCTTCCACGAAGCACAGAATGCGCCGCGTGACCAATTCGCTTCGCGGCATACGGAACAACTCGCCCTTTTCGACCCATCTGTAGTCCGACGTCTCTCCGGGCCGGAGGATGATCGAGTCCTTGTCGCAGTCCACGGTACACAGATACTCCACATAGATGGTTCTGCGTTCATGAAAGATTACTCTGCCGAGCTCCGTCAGGTCATTTGAGACGATACCGGTTTCCTCACGAAGTTCGCGCGCCGCGCATTGGACCGGGCCTTCTCCCCGGAGCGCGGAACCACCCGCCGACGCCTCCCACATGCCGCCGTGATGCTTGCCCTCGGAGCGCCGCATCAGCAGCCAGGCGCCGTCCCTGTGTCTGACGATGACGTCGCAGACCAGGTGAAAACAGCCCTCGGGCACAGGCTCCCCTCGGACGAGGGTCATCCCCTCTATTCTTCTGAAATCGCTGTCATAAGCATCCCACAGCTCCATCGTGCTCACTGCGCCTCTTTCTCCTGTTCAAATTCCGCGATCGCCTCGGCGAGCAGCTTTTTCTCCTGCTTGGTCGTAAGCTTCGCCGTGTCGAATTTCTCCCAGAGATCCGGGCGGCGCTCCATCGTGCGCTTCCAGCTTTCCTTGCGCCGCCATTTCGCCACGTTCTCATGGTGGCCGGAGAGCAGGATGTCGGGCACGCGGCGTCCGTGCCACTCGTCCGGGCGGGAATATTGCGGATACTCCAGCAGCCCGTCCCAGTGTGATTCCTCGGTAAAGCATTCCTCCTCCGGCAGCACGCCCGGAACCATGCGGCACACGCAGTCCGTCAACGCCATCGCAGGTATCTCACCGCCGGTGACGACATAGTCCCCGACCGAGATCTCCTCGTCCACGCACTCGTCTATGAAGCGCTGGTCTATCCCCTCATAGTGCCCGCAGACGAGTATCAGGTGGTCATACTTTTCCTTCAGCTCGCGCGCGACCGCCTGTGTGAACACGCGCCCGCAGGGGGAGAGGTAGATCGTGTGCCCCGCGCCATGCTTTTCGATGATATCGGCATGGCAGCGGTAGAGCGGATCCGCCTGCATGACCGCGCCGCGTCCCCCGCCGTAAGGGTAGTCGTCCACCTGCATCTGCTTGTTTGTCGTGTATTCGCGTATCTGGTGCGTGGCTATCTCAATATAGCCTCTCTCCTGCGCGCGCCCGAGTATGCTGACGTTCAGCATCGCGTCCACCGAATCGGGAAAGAGCGTCATGATGTCTATGCGCATCCCGCAGCATTCATTCGTCATCGGTCTCCAGCCCCTCCATCATCCGCACGGTGATCTCGCGCGCGGTAGTGTCTATGTCCGCGATGAATATGTCCTTCACCGCCGGGATCAGATAGGTCTTCTCCGGGCCCTTCACACGGTAGAGCTTGTGCGCGGGATAGGTCATCACCTCTGTCACCGTGCCGACATAGCTGTGCGGGAAATAGTTGAAAACGTTCATGCCGATAAGCTCTTCGTCAAAATACTCGCCCTTCGGCAGCCTGACGTCCGAGCGTCTGATCGACAGCACCTTCTTCTTCAGCGCGGCCGCGGCGTCCATGTCCGTGACCTCGGGCAGCATCATCAGCACCATCTCTCCATGGACGCGTTTTGAAATCGGGCGGAACGGCTCGCCGTCCATATAAAAGGTCTTGAACGAGCAAAGCCTCTCCGCGCTGACGTCCCACGGCTGCACCTTGACCTCGCCGCGAACGCCGTGCGTGTTGACGATCTGCCCCACCTCGATATACTCCGGCGCGGGCTGCGGCGCGGGAGCCTTGTCAAATAACCCCATGCCTTTTCCTCTTTTCGAGTTTTTTGATATTTGATAGTCTTATTTTAGCGCATATAAACCGTTATGTCCAGCCGAAATGATGTTGAAAAAACGCGAAAAAAAGATTATCTATACACTGCGTAATAATTGCAGACAATATAAGTCTATGTAAAATAACGTCAAAAAATCCACAATACAGGCGGTTGGATAGACCGTTTTCCCGCAACATATGGTATTGACTTCCTCAGTCGACAAAAAATGACATGATTTTTGATAGACTTATCAATATCAAAAGATTGCAAAAAAAATTCCCTCCCCGTGTTGGAGAGGGAACCCTTTTTCACATCAGTCGACAATATCTACCGATACCTTTACGCCGGTGCGTTGGGCATAGGAACGCATCACCGTTCGTATCTCCTTGGCGATACGGCCCTGACGGCCGATGACCTTACCCATGTCGTCGGGTGCGACGCGCAGCTCCAACGTAAGCTCGTCAGCCCCCTGAACCTCGGTGACTGTGACGTCGTCGGGGTGTTCGACCAGGCTGCGGACGATGTAGAGCAGCAAGTCTTTCATATTTGAAATGACCTCCGCTTAGTTAAGAGCGCCGACTCTCTTCAGAAGCGCACGGACAGTCTCGGTCGGCTGTGCGCCGGTCTTGATCCACTCAAGGGTACGGTCGGTGTCGATCTTGATCTCTGCGGGCTCGACGCAGGGGTTGTAGGTGCCAAGCTCCTCGATGAAGCGGCCGTCGCGGGGATAGCGGCTGTCGGCGACGACGACACGATAGTAGGGAGCCTTCTTGGCGCCCATTCTGCGAAGACGAATTTTGACCATTGTTAGTTACCTCCAAAATAATTTTTGTTTATCTATCAGTAAATGCTTGGCGCCGCTCCGTCCGGCAAAGCCTCGCGGAAGCGGTATTTCCTTAGGCACTTATCTGCTCATTTAAGGCGCTTTTTACGCCCGAAGCCATGCATTTTCCCGCCATTGCCCATGCCGGGTATCGCGCCCATACCCTTCGGCATCTTGCCG
>JAFZQQ010000350.1 GCA_017620315.1 Oscillospiraceae bacterium
AAGTCGCCGCCGACCTCCTTAGCCGGATCCGCGGAGGCATAGATATCAAACTCCGGGCGTTCCGGAAACGCGGGAAAGGTGTTTGGCAGCATATCCGCCTGAATGCGCGTGGCAAGCGACAGCTCCGTTCCGATGCGTTCCCGCTCGGACGTCGCGGCCTTCAGGTTGACCATGTATGACGCCACTCCGTCCGCAAGACTCTTGACGTCGTCCGCCAGCACGCCCAGTTCGCTCCCCTTGTCAATACGCACGGGCTCGTATACCAACTCCTCCGGATCCGCGTTGCTCTGCATCTTTTGGACAAAGGCATCGCTGCTCTCAACGATCCTCTCGATGGGTCGGATCAGGTGCCGCTGGGTGCTGAACATATATACAAGGATGACCGCCGCGGTAAAGACGGTTGCGATTGCGATGACCGTGTGCACATAGCGATGCACACCCGCATTGATCCGGTTGATATCGATCTCCACGCATATCAGCCCGGTCGCGTTGCCGTTGCTGTCAAAGAGCACACGATACCCGTTGAGCATATGCCCGTACTCGTCCGAGTTGCCCTCCAGCGTTCCGTTCTCGCGCTTTCCGCTCTTGACCGCCTGTTGAAGCGTCAGCAGGGTATCGTCTTCAAAACTGCCCGTTTCGCAGGGTTTCCCCATATAGGTGTAGCTTTCGCCGGCAGACAGCTCTGCCGGCGTCTTCGCGTTGATCGCATAGTGCAGGCTGTGGATATCGTCAATGTTCTCAAAATAAATGGCATAGAGGTATTCTATGTCGGAGCAGTCCTTCACCAGATTGAGCTCCGAGCGCAGCTCTTCATATCCTTCGGGCATATCACGCGCTGCGATCATATCGGCGAAGGAATACTTCTCACTCGCACGATATGCGTATTCCAAAACCGTATCCGCATAGGTGACATAGCTTTCCATGACACTGTCATGATAGAGCTCATACCCGATGGCGGCGATGGCGACCGTGAGGATACCCATAAATACTATCGCCGAGATCGCCGCCTGTGTTTTTATGCTCATTCCTTTTTTCATGGTCATTACCTGTTTCCCGTCCACATTCAGGGAGTTCTCCGATCCTTAGTGTAAGCTCCGTTTCATTTATTGCCTTTCATGGATCCGCTGCTCAAGCGTCTTGATTTCCTCCGCACGGCAGATGATTTTTTCCTTCCAGTCGTCATCCTGCGCATCCAGCCGATAAGTGCGGTAACCGTATTGTCTGCCAAGCGAGCAAACGATCTCCTCATCATCAATATGTAGCGAGATGCGATACCGATTCGGAAGCTTTTGCGGCAGCGTCTCTCTGATGTTGCGCTGCACCTCATTCATATGCCGCTGAGCGTTCACAATACCGTCAAAGCAAACGCCGTACAGACGAAAAAGCCATTTTATATACTTCTCCGTGCGGAAGGACGAGGTATATATCCAAACCTCATAGCCAAGCTTCTGCAGTCCGTTGATAAGCTCAGGTGTTCCGAGCCGAAGCCTCTCTTTGAACACAAGATTGAACGGGAAAACGAGCGGTGGTTCGGTTTTGTGCGTCTGCGGAGAAACAAACAGCACCTCGTCCAGGTCAAACGATACTCTCATGTCTTCTGCCCGTCGTCCGTATTCTCTTTTTCGATCGTTTCTATCACGTCCATGACCTTTCTCGACCAGTCAGAAGCCTCTCCGTCCAGCGTGAAGTCCCGGAACTCTTTCCTGCCCGCAAGAATCATCAAAGCCGAGTCGTTGTCAATATGGACTGTGTATTGATATTTGTCCGAAATCATCTTTTCCAGTTTTTTGCCGTCGTTTCCGGAGTTCTTCTGCCGCTTGCCGATGGCGGTGATAACGCCGTCCACCTTCACATGGTACTTTCGGAAAAAACGCTGCACGCTGTCCGTGGAATAGTACTGTGCGGAATACAGCCAAATATCGTATCCGTTCTTAGAAAGGAAATGGAACAGTGCCGGAACACCCAGGCGTATTCGCTGCTGATACAGTTTGTTCCACGCGAGCGGGATCGGCCGCTCCAGATTTGCCTCCTCCCGGGGACGGAAAATCACCTCGTCCAAATCTATTGCCACGCGTTTGGTGTGCGTTGAGTTTTCAAGTATCCTCTTGACGTCCTCTGTGTGTGTCAGGTTTACGATTTGGATCGGGATCGAGGGCTGACCCAGACACAGCGCGGCTGCCCAGCGATGATGTCCGTTTACGATGCGGTATCCGTTTGGATGCAGCCGCTCCACAATGATCGGTTCACCGGAAAAATATGGCTGAGAGAATCTGATATTGTCCAAAAACTGCTGCTGATACTCGGAAATGATCTTGTAATTTGGGCCGACCTCAGGCATGCAGAACTCATCCTCCGGGTTCGGATGGAGCTCGTCGCAATCCGCTTTTTTTGTCAAAAGGCGCAGCAGAATCCCCGTTTTCACTGGGTATAAACGCCCTTGGTGTTTGCAGCCTCCTGTCTCAAAAAGTCATTGAACTGAGTGTCTTTTCCGAGCATAGCTCCACTCTCCTTACGCCTTCGGTATACAGGTTTGCATTTTTCCCTCTTGGGGCTTTTTCGGGCTCAGGCCCTCCTACTTCTTCGCCACGCCATAGCCATAGATCGTCGTCCAGTCGTTCTTCATGGAAACCGGCACCCAGCCGAACTCGGCGCAGAGGTCATACATTTTCTGCGCCTTGGCTTCGTTGCCGTTCTCGCGCATGAGGTCGTCGCAGCAGAGCATGAAGGCGAGGCTCGGGTAGGGGTTGCTGCTCGTCACATACTCCGCCATGGCGGCGTCGCCGGTGGAATTGCCGAACGACAACACCGGCTGCTGTCCGACCTCGCGCACAATGGCCGTAACCTTGTTCATTTTGAGGTTCTTGATGATGAACTCGCCGGCGAGGATCAGCTCGTCCTCATCCGTAAAGGTGTACTTGAGGCCGTCCTCGTCGCCCTGATGCGAGGCAACAAGCAGCTCGTCGGAGCCGATGATCTGGCGATTGGGAACATTCAGCGGCGAATTGCGCACGAGGCCGCGCACGATAAGGCGGTCTGTGCCGCTGACGACGTAAACTGTAAAGTCATTTGCATTTAAGAAGTCCACAACTTGCAGCATTGGCTCGTACCATCCCTCGCCGCGCAGCATACCGTCGTAGCTGGGCATGATATGCTGTTTGAACGCCTGAACGTAGTCGTCAAACTCCTTGAGCGTCATGCCGGCAAACGCCGAGGCAACCGCCTTTCCGTGAGCCATATCCATATCGGAGGGATACACGCCGGTCTTGAAATATTCTCCTATCCGTTCGGCAACCTCGCGCTCGACGTCCGACGCCTTATCCTTATAGTCTGGGTCTTCCATCACGCGGTAGTACAGCAGGCAGTGGTCAAAATACCCGGGATCGGTCTCGCAGAACAGCGTGCCGTCGAGGTCGAACACCGCTATGCGATCCTCCACGGGGATATAGCCCTCATTGTTCGGGTCGGTAATGACGCGCATGTACTCGATGAGCATATTGCGCGCCTCGGCGTCCCCGACCCATGAGCTCAAGAGCGCGGCGTGGATAGGCAGCAGGTCGAACCTGGCAAGTACCGCAGCGGCCTCCGCCTGCGTAACGGTATCCTTCGCGCCGAGACGATCGCCGTCCTTCGTGTCCAAAAGCCCGGAGCCGACCGCCCATTGCAGCGCGCTGACCGCCCATCCGGAGCGCTCCATGAA
>JAFZQQ010000351.1 GCA_017620315.1 Oscillospiraceae bacterium
CCTGCCGCAGCAGCTCGCCGCGTGGATCGACCGTTCAAAGTCCGTCACCGCATATCATTGCCTGTGGGGGCTGTTTCTCGCGCAAACCGTCATGCGGTGCAGCAGCTCCAGGTCGTAAGGCTCCTCCCTGTTGTCGACCTGCCTGCACACATCCGGGTCCTGATACCATGTAAGCGATACCTCGTCGTTCCTGTAATACGGCACCAATGTGATCTCATTGTCTACGATCCGTTCCCGCGCCGCTCTCCCCGCAAAAGTCCGTCCGCGTCAAAGCGTAGCGCCTTGATCGGCGGTCTCAGATATTGACATTTCCGTTGTTTGGTATATTATATACACAAAGCAGTTTGAAGTAAAGCGAGGTGCTCCATTATGAAAAACAACAGAACGAACAGAAAAACTGAATATTTTAGGGGGACCTCGGCCGTGCTGTCATAACATCATGATTCAATAGTTTTTGCCGCGGTTGATTTGCCGCGGCAATTTTTTTGCAAAATGAATGGAGGATCAAATGATCGAACTCAAAAAAATAACAGAAGACAACTTTATTGACGCATTTGCCCTGAAGCTTGCGCCGGAACAGGAGCGCTTCGTTTCCCATCCGATCCGCAGTCTCGCCCAGGCCTATGTCTACCGCGAGCAATGCCAGCCGTTCGGGATCTATGAGGGCGATACGATGGTCGGCTATGTCATGGTGATCTACGATTACGACATTCCGGAATATGACGTCTGGCATATGATGATCGACGCATCGTATCAGGGGCGGGGCTATGGCGCCGCCGCGTTGGACCGGGTGCTCGAATACATCAGAACGAAGCCCTTCGGCTCCTCCGGCCGGGTGACCCTGACCTGCAACAGGGACAACGTTCACGCGCTGAAGCTCTACAAAAGCAAAGGCTTCGCGGAGACCGGCGCGTCGGACGGGGATGAAACAGAGCTGTCGATGGCGCTGCAATAACAAAAGAAAAGCGCTGCCTCAAAACAGTCAAAACGACTGAATTGAGGCAGCGCCTTATTTCATACTAATATGCAACTAAAACAAGACATTCCTTGCGGCATAATTTCCGCCAGGCTGCGTTGTCGTCCTTGGCGGGCGCCAGCCCGCCTGCGTCCTCCGCCTTGCCTGACAAAAATTCTGCTCGCAAGGCTTTGCCACTTTTAGTCGCACATTAGTATCAGCTTGTCCGCTCTTCGCGCGGGAAGCCGTTTCTTAATAGAGGATGCCCGCGAGAACCTCGGCAGCGACGCTGCGCGTGATCTGCTTCGCACCGGCGCTCGCGTAGCTTCCGCCCGCGATCGCGGCGAGCTTCGTCATGGCGGCGTCAAAGTCGGCCGCGGAAACAGCCGCGCTGCCGTCGGCGCCGGCGGCAAGGACGCCCTGCTCGACGCACCAGTTCATCGCGGGAGCGGCCCAGTGTCCGCCGGGCACGAGCTTCGCGCCCGCCGCGCGCGCGGCGAGAACAGCCAGCTCGTTGTAGGTCAGAAGCGCGTTCGGCGCGAACTCGCCGCGTCCGTTGCCGACGAAGATGCCGTTGGCGGAGAGCGCCTTGACGGCGTCAAGCGCGCCGGCGGGGATGCTCGCCTGATCGGCGAAGCCGCGCACGACGTTGACCGTGTGCGTGACCTTCACGGTGCCGTCCGTGCGGTTGGGATCCGTGTAGGGAGCGACGACCTCCACCGTGACGGCGTTGGCGCCGACAGAGAGCCCGGAAGCGGCCACGGTGACGGCGGCGTCTTCATTCGCCGGAGCGATCGCGGCATCCTTGCTGTTGGTCGTGCCGTAGTCAACAAAGACCGTATCGCTCTTCAGCCCCGCGCTCTGGTGAAGAATGGCTTCCAGAACGGCATTGGAGTTGATGATGTCATACTTCTTGACGTCGGTGCCCGCGGAGAAGTCCATGTTGTCCTTGCCCGGGCCGTCCGAAAGGAAGGTGTTGCAGCCGATGCGGTAGGTCGCGTCGTCCTCGATCTCCTTGCCGTTGAGCTTGACCGAGACGACTTCGGCGTTCTCCTCATACTCGCCGCTGGCGTAGGTCACGTCCAGACCGTACTGGCGCAGCGAATTGTACGTGCCGTAGCTGGACACGCCGGAGAGGATGGTCTTGATGTCCTTGCCCGTCATGTTCATGGTGACGACGTAGTTGTCGAACGGCGCCATCATCTGGATCAGACGCAGGGAGATGGGATCGCCCTTCTTCACCTCGGTGGGCGCAATGTGGCGGATACCGCCGCAGTTCTGGAAATACGCGACGATGGGCTCACCGGCAACGTAATTCACATAGTACCAGTTCTGGCGCAGATACCACTTCTGATAGGCAAACTTGGAAGCGGCGTCCGCCTCGCTGAAATCGGTGTCCGAAATGCCGCGCGGGTCGTCCAGCACCTTCATGGCGATGTCGTTGTAGCGGTCATAGACAGCCTTGAATTCGGTGTCCTCCGGGGTCTCCTCGCGGGTCGTCTCCGTGGAGCCGAGCACGCTCACTTCGTTTTCCCCGTCCTTCACCACGATCTGCGTCAGCGGGTGGAGGGACGGCGTGACGGTGACGCTGCCGTCGGCGACGACAATGTTGAGCTGCGCGATGATCTGGCCGAAGTTCTTCGCCTTGACCAGCGGCACGCCGTCGACCACGGCGAGGTGCGCGGTTTCGCACTGGCTGGCAAACGCGGCGTCGATGCCCTTGACGCCCTCGCTCTTGCAGGCGGCGTTGAGCTCGGTGATGTACTGGGTCAGCGCGCCCTCACCCACGGGAACGCTCAGATCGGGCATTGCCTGCGCGGAGGCGATATGGGGCATGGCGACGATCACGTCGCACTTTTCCTCATTGCGGAGGGTCTTCACGACCTCCAGGCTCTCCGCCGCGGCGGGACGGAACTCAAGGCCCTTGACGTTGAGCGCGGAGATAGCGCCGTAGTTGCCCGGATCGATCACGCCGAAGAAGCCGACGCGCACGCCGGCGATCTCCTTCACCGCGTAGGGGGTAAACAGACGCTGCCCCGCCTTCGCGCCGTCCGTGTAATACACGTTGGCGTTGAGGAAGGAGAAGCCGCCCTCGTTCTGCCAGGTCGCGAAGCAGGTCTCGCGCGTATCGATATCCGACCAGTCGAAGTCATGGTTGCCGATGTTGACGTACTCAACGCCCATGGCCTTGTACATCTCATTGACCGGGGTACCGTGATTCAGCTTGGAGATGGCGGCGCCGGTGTAGCTGGTGCCGCCCGCGACAACAATAGCGTTGGCGGAGCTGCCGGTCAGCGCCTTCATGGCGCCGACGATCTTGGCGCCGCCGGGATCGCCGGTCGGGCTGTCCATCGGGTCGAGCTTGCCGCCGAAATCGCCGATGCCGAAGATGTTGATCTCCGTGCTGTCAGCGGCACGGGCAGCCGGCACGCCGCTCCAAAGGGAGCAGAGCAGGGTCAGTGCCAGCAGGAACGATAATAATGCGCGTTTTTTCACAATTCTTTCTCCTTCCAAAACTGATGTGCGGCAAAACGGTAAGGACGTTTTTTTGCCACCCACAAATTTACCCTTGCGGCAGTGGTTTGTCAACCGGATTTGAAACTTTTTTTCAGAGCGGGAAGTTACCTGTCCGCGCCCTCGCCGCAGACGACGCCGTCCGCGTCAAACTGCCTCTTTGCCGACGCCATCTCCGCGGCGGAGAAGGCGCACAGCTTCACGTCGACGCCGCAGTCCGGATGATCGGCGACGAACTTCCTGTATGCCCGCAGGCACTGCTTTGCGGACTCGCCGACGGGGTCTGGCAGGCCGCCGCCGAAAATGCCGGAGCTGATGAGCGGGAACGAAATGCTGTGATATCCGTTCTCTCTGAGCACCGCAGGAGAATTGTAGTACGCGTCAAAAAGCGCTTGAAACGCCGTCGGCGTGCGGGCAAAATTCGGTCCGACCGCGTGGATGACGGCTTTGGCGTTCCTGAGGTTGAACGCTGGCGTGATCACCGCCTCGCCATCCTTGAGCGGCGTTTTGTACTTGCCGCACGCCTCGGTCAGCTCCGCCATGCCCGCCTTGCGGAAGATCACGCCGCAGATCCCGCTGCCGGCCCAGAGCCCGCTGTTTGCGGCATTGACCACCGCGTCGACCGTCTGGTCGGCGCAGGATGCGTGGATCAGTTCGATTTTGCTCATCGCTGCTGCCTCCTTTTCGTTCTCCGTACCTACCCCAGATAGTCGTACAGGTTGATGCTTCCCGCTTCCTCTTCGATCCCGAGGCTCGGAACGCGCTCCACCATTCTGGTCTCGCCGCTCGCCTTGTCCACATGGAAATCGACGAACGCGCCGGTATAGCTGCGAAAGACCACCAGATACTCCGTCTCCGTTTCCTCGCCCATCGCCACATACATGATATCCGGGGCGCTCTCCGCAGCGCTCCAGTCATACGTTTCGCGGCAGTAAGCGTTTACGCCCCGATATGCCATGTCCGCCGTCAGCTTCCCGTCCTCGGCTTGAGCTGTGGGTGCGGCGGCGCTCTGCGCTTTGCCAAAAAACGCGTCTCTCGTGCCGCCCAACAGCAGCACGGTCAAAATCGCCAGATACGCTGCGCATTTCAGCGCGGGGAACGCGTTGAACCTGCCCTTGAGCTTGAACGCGACGGACGCGATCGAGAACAGGGTAAAGCCCAGGGCGATCCAGTAAAAGACGGGGCTGCCCGCCCGGATGATCGCAAAGGCCGCTATGCCCTGCACGATCCCCACGGCGAACGTGACCCAGCCCATTTTCCGCGCGAAAGCCTTCCGCTTTCCCGGGTCGGAATAGCGGCTCATGAACTTGTCCGACAGCTCCAGCGGATTCAGCTCTTTCCTGCCGCCGGCATACAGCAGCCCGGTCACGATGCTGAACACGCAGAGCAGGCCGTAAAATGCCCCGCATATGATGCGAAGAACAGGAAGCACGGTTTTCCACCTCCCTGCGTCAGTGCAGTTTCATTATTTTTCAATCTCTCCGCGCCACGCGCGGATGCCGCCGAGGTTGGTCAGGTTCGTATAGTCCATCGCTTCCAGCACGCTGACCGCGCTGCTGCTGCGGCCTCCCGAGAGGCAGTAGACAAACAGCGGCGCAGACGTCCCACATAAGCTGTCAGAGCGTCCTGCCTCGCAAGCCCGCACCAGTAGAGGTCGCCGAAGCAGCCGAAGCCCTCCAGCGCGATCGGAAGGGGCGCAAACGGCACGCTCCGCATCACGTCCAGCACGCGGTCGGGATCGCCATACTCACCGATGAACGCGAGCGTCAGGTGCAGGTTCTCGACCTTCGTATAGTTCCCGCCGACGCGCCGCGCGCGAAGCTGCGCCTGCATCGAGGTGAGCGCGTCTTTCAGGTCGTCATTCAGCTCGATCGCGATAAAAAGTCTCATGTCCGGTCTCCTTTGGAATGATCGGGTCTTTCGCGGCAGGACGCTCCGCGGCTATTCCTCCCCGATGTATGTGAACCGCCGGTACGTCTGCCCGTCGCGCTCCACCGTCTCGTTCCACATCGAGGCGGGGCGCACCCAAACGCCGCGCTCGCCGTAGAGCGCGCGGTAGACCACCATCGGCTCCAGTGTTTCGGAGTGCGTCGCAAGGTACAGCACCTCATATTCGTTGCCCTTAAAATGCCGGTAGCGCCCCGGCTTGATCTCATCCATGCCGTTTGTCTCCCTTCGTCCGCCCGTCACGCAGCTCCGTCAACGCAGCAGTTCCATATAAACATGTTCGGGATCGCGGTCGTATTCCGTGAAGCCGCACTTTTCATAAACATGTTTCGCTCTGGCGTTGAAGGGCTTCGTTCTCAAAACAATCTTTTGCAGGCCCAATTGTTCCATCCCGTATTTTGTCATTGCAAGAACCGCTTCCGTTCCATATCCCCGATCCTGCATTTGCGCCGTTATGGCGATCCCGAGCTCTCCCTGCGAGTCGGTCAGATCCATGAACTCAATGTTCCCGATATACTTCCCGCTTTTCTTCTCTATCATTGAGAACACAGCCGCCCCCTCATCCAGCTTTCCCCGCACCCACTTTATTTCCTGCTCCGCAGTATAGGCGCTCTTCGTGCTGCCGATAAACCGGTTGACATTCTCATAGTCGTTGACCATGATAAGGTAATCCTCGATCAGGCTCTCCGACACCTCGACAAAGCTGATGTTGTCCGATTCAAAAATCTGTTTCATATCCACCTCCGCGGCTCCCGGGAATCAGCGATCCGTGAAGTCCAGCAAAAAGCCGTCTTTGCTCTTTGCCTTTTTCATAAACGCGGCAAGAACGCCGTCTGCGATGATGGCGTTCGTGCGCCAGCACATATCCGCCAGTTCTTTGCTTGTCATGGAACGGTAGAAATCATTGGGGATATCAAAGCTGACCTCTCCGCCGCCGGTATTGCCCGCCGATATCCCCTGGCACTGGCAGTCCTGATGGATATAGGCGCTGCCATCCTCCCGGAACCGCACGGTGATGATATCGACGCCATGCTCGAAATAGTCGCCGACAGACGCCAGCTTCACGTCCAGATGGAGAAAGCGGAGATGGTATTCCCGCGCCAGACGCTCCGCCGTCGTATCGTAAACGCCGCGCAGAATGACGTTGTTCTTTCGGAACAGCTCGGCCGTCTTTTCGGTCATATGAAGGTCGCATTCGGGATTTTGGATCCAGACCGAGGCTATGGTCGGCAGCAGTTCAAAGAAATCGGGCTCGACCTCCCGGATCTCCTCGCTCAGGCCCAGCGCCACGCCCCGCGGATCGGTCCTGTCCTCGCCATCCATCCAGTGGGCCATGTCTTCTTTTCTCAGAATCTCTCCGCCATACGCGTCAAAACCATGTTTCCTGTATCCGAGACTTACAACCATTATCTTAACTCCTTTCCGACTTCATACGCCGCATATTCGTGATCGAATTCGTACGCCAGCTTCTCCGCCAAAATCCTCTGTTACGATCGATTATAGCACGGCGCCTCGGACTTGCCAAGCCCGCTGTGTCGGATCAAATTCTGTTTTGGGGGTAACGGAGGCGCCGCGTGATCCGTGTTGACAACATAAAGTAAAAGAAATAGAATAAACCCATACACAGCAATTATTAATATGGAGGATCCGTCGATGACTATAACCACGATAACCGAAGGCAGCGCAGCCGTACTGGCGCTTTCCGGCTGGCTCGACACGCAGGCGGCGTCCGAGCTGCAAAACGCTCTTGATGCTCTGGACGGGAAAATCGAGAGCCTTACGCTTGATATGAAGGAGCTCGAGTACATATCCTCCGCCGGGCTGCGGCTGCTGGTATCCGCGCACAAAAAGCTGAACGGCAATCTGACCATCCGCTGTGTCTCAAGTGAGATCATGGACATTTTCAAAATCGCGGGTTTCGACAAGCGGATGCATATCGAGCAATGAAGCACACCATTCAGCGCAGGCTCCTTGCGCTCTTTTTGGCGTCGCTTGCGATATCGATCGTGGTGTGCGCCGCGTTCAGCTTCCAAAGCTCATACAAAATGTCGATGCAGCAGGGGCGCAGCTATGGCCTCAACACGACAAACACGCTTGCAGGAATGGTCAATGAGGTCGGGCTTGACAGGCTGAGCGACCCCGCGAACGCCGAGCTTTACGCATCGTTTCGCAAGCAGATGCGAAACCTTTGCAGCGCGGCAAATTTGACTTATCTCTACGTCTACACCGTCGACGACACGGAGCTGCGCCATTTCATCATCACCGTTGCGGCGGATGATGAGAAGGATCTTGTGATGCAGCGGGAGTTCCCCATCGGCAAGATCGGCTATTCTCCGCTGCTGGACGCGGAGCGTACCGCGCTGCGCGGCGAGCAGTCCTATGAGCCGGCGAGGTTTGCCAACGACTACGGCAACGAGGTCTCATGGACAACGCCCTGTCTCGACGCGGATGGCAGCGTAATAGCCCTGATCGGCGTCGATTATGACATTTCTGTCGGAGAGGAGCTCGTAAAGCAGCGCTTTATCTCCTCGGCAGTCCCGGTCGTGCTCGTGCTTGTGCTGACTTTTATTGCGCTGTTCTTTTTTACGCGCATGCGCATCATTGTCCCGATCCGCCGCATCTCCTCCCGCATGGAGCGCTTCGACCCCTCAAACGCGCCGGAGCCGCTCAACATCACCTCTCAGGATGAAATACAGCAGATCTCCGAGGCATTTGACAAAATGTCGGATGACATACGCGCCCACCTTGACAGCATAAGGAAAATCAGCGCGGAGCAGGCGAAGGCACAGGCGCAGATGGACGTCGCGCGGCGCATACAGTGCGGAATGGTCCCCGCCTCGTTCCATGAGCACAAAAACGGCGTGGACGTGTCGGCCTTTATGGAGAGTGCAAGGGAGGTCGGCGGCGACTTCTACGACTGTTTCCCGCTCGGGGAGGACAGATACTGCGCTTTTATCGGCGACGTGTCCGGCAAGGGCGTAACCGCGGCGCTCTTCATGGCGATGGTCAAGTCCATGCTGCGGGATCATTTGAAGCTTGGCATGTCTCCCGCCGCGGCGCTGAACATAGTCAACGACGAGCTTCGCGCCGCAAACCCCGAGGGGCTGTTCGCCACGGTCTTCGCCTTTGTGCTCGACACCGGGACCGGCGAGCTCCTTTATGCCAACGGAGGACACAACGCGCCGCTTCTGCTTCGCGGTGACGGAGCCGTTTATCTGGAGCCGGACCCGGGAATCGCGCTGGGTGTTTTTGAAGACGCCGGCATTGCAGACGACCGTTTGACGCTTGCCCCGGGCGAGGGCATATTGCTTTATACCGACGGAATCACCGAAGCTGTCAACACATCGCGTCGATTCTATGGCATGCAGCGGCTGCAAGAGCTCCTCTCAGCCGCCGCGGCGAATGACAGCGAGGCTGTGAGCAAAGCGGTTCGCGAGTCTGTGACGGCATTCTTTGCCGGAGGCGAGCAGTTTGACGACATGACGCTGCTGGCGCTCTTCCGCCGGGGCGCAGCCCCCGCCGAGATCGAGCTTCCCGCAGAGTTCGGCTCGCTTGACATCATCAAGCCCATCGTGCTGCGCGAGGGCGGCGGGAACGGAAAAAAGATCCTGCTGGCGTGCGACGAGGCGCTTTCCAACATCGTCAGGTACTCCGGCGCAACTCAGCTTTTCTTCTCCTGCGAAACGGGAAACGGGTATATGAGAGTGACCTTCCGCGACAACGGAACGCCCTTCGACCCGTTTGCCGAAGAGAGCGGCGACTTCCGCGACTTCGACGGGCTGGACGCGGGAGGGATGGGTATCGCCTTCATCCGCGAGCTTTCCTCCGAAGCCTCCTGGCGCTTTGAGGACGGCTTCAACGTACTCAGCCTGAAATTTGATATCTAATACTAATATGCAATTAAAATAAGACATTCCTTGCGGCATAATTTCCGCCAGGCTGCGTTGTCGTCCTTGGCGGGCGCCAGCCCGCCTGCGTCCTCCGCCTTGCCTGACAAAAATTCTGCTCGCAAGGCTTTGCCACTTTTAGTCGCACATTAGTATAAGCCAAGCATCTATGCGCCTGCGGCGCAGGGAAAACGGCGCGATTCCCTTTCATGGCAAAAACGACCGGCAGCATGTGATTTGCTGCCGGTCGTTTTATTTTGTTGTTCAGTCCAACCCAATATCCTTCATCATCTGCGGCACAATGATATCCAACGACGGATCGTCCATCATCAGATCATGCTCATGCGGCGTCATAATGATTCGCAGCTTGTCCCTGTCACAGAAATTCTCATAGTTTCCCGCCTCAAATTCCATCATCTTTTCCCAGTATTTGAGATTGTCCCCGCCAATGCCCGCCGGTACCTCTCTGGGTTTGAAATACGTCAGTCTGCCATGATAGAAAGAGGGCGTATGGTTCAAAAGATCCTCGGTTACATGGGCCGCATTGGCAACCACCGCCTCAAGCATGCCGCTCTCCCTCAGATCGGCAAACAGCGGGCTTGTTTCAAAGTAAGTGCGGTCGGTCGCAGCGTACATGCTCTTCGAGGCCTCTCGCAGCTCCTCGCTGACCGCGGCGTGGGAATCCAGCATGAAAAGCTGCCTCACCTGTTCTCCGTTCTCCTCAAGCTGACACGCCATCTCGTGCGCGATAACGCCGCCGTAGCACCAGCCGCCGATGATATAAGGGCCTTTCGGTTGATACCGTTTCAGTATTTCGATGTACTTCGCCGCGATATTTTTTATGCCGTAGCGCGCCTCGTCCATATGGTAAAGGTTGAACGGTTCGACGACCGCAAACGACACCCTGTCTCCTATCCTTGCCGCCAGACGGTAATACGCCGAGCTTCCGGTGTTTCCCGTATGGACGAACACCATTTTCGGTCCCGCGTTTTCGGAATAGACACAGAGCTCGGGAGGGACTGTATTTCGAATTTTCCCGTGCTCTCCCGCCTTCGGTCTTTCCTTCCCGTCCGGCACGCTCTCAAGCTCCATGATCTCCCGCCAGTCGCGGATGGAAACGTCATCCGGATATTTTCCCCCGAGCAGGGCCATGATCCGCGCGATGTAGCCTCTCAGGCGCTCTTCTCCGAACGCGATGCGATGTGCCGTCAAACAGATCAGATGCCTTCCTCCCGCATGCAAAAGCGCGGCTCTCATAAGGCTGTTGCGCTGCAGATCCATCGGAGCGCGCAGCAGGCGGTTTTTCAGCTCCGCCATCTCGCGGCCTCCAAACGTCTGCGCCTCCATCACATC
>JAFZQQ010000352.1 GCA_017620315.1 Oscillospiraceae bacterium
CAAGTAAAAGCCCGCTCCCGGTTTGTTTTTCCGGGAGCGGGTAAAATGATATCACAGCGCCGCCTTGATCGCGTCCAGCAGTTCGCCGTATTCCTCGAATGCGGGAAGCTCCGGGTGCTCGACCTTGATCTTCTCCGTCGTGCGGAATAAGAATCCTGCCTTTGAGGCAAAAATCATGTCAAGGTCGTTGTAGCTGTCTCCTGCCGCTATTGTCTCAAAGCCGATGCTTTGCAGCCCCTTTACCGTCGTGAGCTTCGATTTCTCGCAGCGCATTTTGACGCCCGTGAGCATGCCGTCGGCGTCGGTTTCGAGCGCGTTGCAGAAGATGGTCGGGCGTCCGAGCTTCTTCAAAAGCGGCATGGCGAATTCCTCGAAGGTGTCCGAGAGGATGACGGTCTGCGCCGCGTCGCGCAGCTCGTCGAGGAATTCCTTCGCGCCGGGCAGCGGGTCGATCTGCGCGATGACCTCCTGAATTTGTTTCAATCCAAGCCCGTGCTCGCGTAAAATATCCATCCGAAAGCGCATCAGCTTCGCGTAATCCGGCTCGTCGCGCGTGGTGCGCTTCAGCTCCGGGATGCCGCTGACGCGCGAGAACTCGATCCAGATCTCCGGCGTCAGCACGCCCTCCATGTCAAGACAGACGATATTCACTTCCACCACTCCTTCTGTGAAGCCTTTTCCAAAACATAGTCAAGCATCATTTCCCGGTCAATGACGTCTCTGTGCCTGACCTTGCGCTCGCGCAGACCCGTGAGATTTTTCGGCACGGGCACGCCGGTCTCGTTGTGCAGCCGCTCCATAACGTCAAACTCGTCGCCCTTCGCGCTGTGGCCAAGGCCCTCCAGCACAGCCGCAGGGAACTTGTACGGCGAGGCGGTGGAGAGGATCACGACGGGAGCATGCTCCGGGTTCTCCGCCTTGTACTGCTGCGCGACGTCCCACGCGACCGCGGTGTGCGTGTCGCAAAGATAGCCGTACTCGCGCCAGACCATGCCGATGGCGTTTTTCGTGCCCTCGTCGTCGCAAAAGCCCTGCCAGAAGATCCCATGCAGCTTCTCCAGAAGCTCCTCCGGTATCTGATACACGCCGTCGCGCGAGAGCTCGCCCATCAGCCGCGCGACCAGCGCCGCGTCCTGCGAGAGCAGATACAAAAGCCGCTCCAGGTTGCTGGACACCAGAATGTCCATCGACGGCGAGACCGTCTTGTAGAACGGGCGGTTTTTGTCGTAGCGGCCCGTTTTCAGGAACTCCGTCAGCACGTTGTTCGCGTTCGAGGCACACACCAGCTTCCCGACCGGCAGACCGAGCTCCTTCGCGAACCAGCCCGCGAGAATGTCGCCGAAATTGCCCGTCGGCACCACGAAGTCGACCTTGTCCCCCGGCAGTATCCCGCCCTCGTTGACGAGGTTCGCGTAGGCGCGGAAGTAATAGACGACCTGCGGCGCGAGCCTTCCGATGTTGATGGAATTCGCGCTCGATAGCCGGACGCCCTTGCCGTCGAGCAGCTTGCCGGAGCTCACCGCGGAAAAGACGTTTTTCACGCCTGTCTGCGCGTCGTCAAAATTCCCGCGCACCGCGCAGACGCAGACGTTTTTGCCCGCCTGCGTCGCCATCTGCGCCTTCTGCACGGCGGAAACGCCGCCGTCCGGGTAAAAGACGATGATCTTCGTGCCCGGAACGTCGCAAAAGCCCTCCATGGCCGCCTTGCCCGTGTCGCCGCTGGTCGCGGTGAGGATCAGGATCTCGTCCGTCACGCCGCACTTCTCCCTCGCGGCGGTCATAAGCCGCGGGAGCATCGAGAGCGCGACGTCCTTGAACGCGCTCGTCGGGCCGCGGAACAGCTCCAGCACCGTGTCGCCGCCGACCCGCACCGTCGGCGTCAGCTCGTCGGTCTCGAACTTGCCCTCATAGGCCTTTTCCACAAGGACGCGCATCTCGTCCTTTGTGAACGAAGGCAGCAGCGCCGAGAGTATTTCCGTCGCCATCCCGCGCGTGTCCAGCTCCAGCACAGAGCGCCAGTCGAGCGCAATGTCGCGAAGCGACGCCATCGTATACAGTCCCCCGTCCGGCGCAAGCCCGTTCAAAACCGCCTCGGCTGAGCTTGCGCGCAGAGACGGATCGCGTGTGCTCTGATAATCCATTGTGCAAATCCTCCAAGCTGAATCTATGAAAAAAGCTGAATTTTGTCGTTATCGTTTGACTTATGAGGGATTGAATTTTAACGATCACTATGTTATATTGTTTTCGTAGAAAAGTCAAGTGTTTTTGTCTGACGTACACATGTCGGTATATGTATCAATTACGGAAGAAGGGATCGCTATGAATATTGCCCTGCTGGGCTTCGGAACCGTCGGCTCGCATTTCTACGAGCTTGCGTCGAAGCAGGATGACATACGCGTGAGCACGGTGCTTTCGCGCCGCGCACGTCCGGAGCTGAAATGCGCCGTGACCTCGGACTTTGACGAGATCGTGCGCGATGAGAGCATCGGCGTCGTCGTCGAGGTTATCGGCGGCGTCGAGCCCGCGTATTCCTATGTCTGCGCCGCCATGCGCGCGGGCAAGCACGTCGTCACTGCGAACAAGCAGCTCATGTGCGAGCACTACGACGAGCTGCTCGCGCTTGCGCGGAAGAGCGGCGTTTCGCTGCGCTGCACCGCCGCTGCGGGAGGCGGGATCCCGTGGCTTTCTTCACTTGAGCGCGTCTCCCGCTTCGATACGATATGCTCCGTCGAGGGCATTTTGAACGGGACGACAAATTATATACTCTCCGCCATGACCGAAAACGGTGCGGATTATGCCGCGGCGCTGCGCGAGGCGCAGTCGCTCGGCTATGCCGAGGCCGATCCGACCGCCGACGTTGAGGGTCTTGACGCCCGCAGGAAGCTTGTGCTTTCGGCAAACCTCGCCTTTGGGGTCTCCGTGAAGGAGAATGACATTCCCTGCGTCGGCATCTCGCACATCAAGGCGGCGGACGTAGCCAAGGCTAAGGAGCTCGGATACACCTTCAAGCTGATCGTGCACGCGGAGCGCAGCGGCGATTCCGTCTCCGCGTTCGTTTGCCCCACGCTCTTCCCCGTCACAGCTCCGGAGGCTCACACCGGAGGCGCGGGCAATATCGCCACACTCCGCGCGGAGCACATCGGCCCTCAGAGCTATGCCGGCGCGGGTGCGGGCGGCTTTCCCACCGCGTCGAGCGTGCTGACCGACTGCTATGAAGTCCTTCGCGGCTGCGGAAGCTACTACACCGACAAGGCGGAGCCCTGCAAAATAGGCAACAGCGCCGCGCGCTTTCGCTGGCTGCTGCGGAGCGGCGGAGATTACAGCTTTGAGACCTGTGCCGCCGCGGAGGCGTTCAGACGCTATTACGCCCTGCTGGAAAGCGATCCCGACGCGCTGATCGCGCGCGTCGCGGAATAATGCGAAATATACAAGGAGGATGATCATGCTCAAGGTAGTCAAATTCGGCGGTTCCTCCTGCGCGGACGCAAAGCAGTTCGCCAAGGTCCGCTCGATCGTCGAGTCCGACCCCTCGCGGCGCGTCGTGGTCGTGTCCGCGCCGGGAAAGCGGACAAAGGATGAC